>CAMCYZ010000006.1 GCA_945885545.1 Spirosoma fluviale | reverse complement strand
TAGGACTATTAGAATCTGAAACCAGAATGAAAAAAGTAAGTAACTTTGAAAATCTTCAGAAAATGCAAAAGAAAATAAAGTCAGAAATAGAAAACAGAATCAATTCAAGTAAAATCTCTTAAATTTCAACTAAGTTTGGAACAATCTCCTATTTAATCATATTTGAACTAATAAGATATTAAAATTATACTACTTTTGCAAGGAAAGATACCAAAATTTAAGTTTAAGGCTTTGCCAATTAATAGAAAACATATTAAATCAATCAAAAATTTGACCAAAGAGCAAGAACAAGCACTTTGGAAAGATATGATTTCGGGCAATAAAGGAGCTTTTGAAAATTTATACAAACAATATTTTCAATCATTAATTAGCTACGGCTTTCGGATTACTCAAAACGAAAATCTTATCGAAGATGCCATTCAAGAGGTTTTTATAAGCCTTTGGAATAATAGAACGCACCTTTCAGAGGTAAATGAAGTTAAGTTTTATCTATTTCGCTCGTTAAAAAATAGAATAGTCCGCCAACTCGAAAAAGACATTTTTGATAAATCAGAAGATATTGATACCTATTTAGATTTCTTGATAAGTATATCTGAGGAACAAAAAAAGATTGATTCAGAACAATCTGATACCGACTTAGAAACGCTACAAAAGGCAATCGCCCATCTTCCAATACGCCAACAGGAGGCAATCAACCTAAGATATTACCACGATTTTACGTTAGATGAAATAGCCAAACTCATGGATGTAAACAAACAATCTGTTAGTAATTTATTATTTCGTTCTTATGCCACCCTTCGTACTATTCTTAAAAGTTGGACAATCCCAATATTTTTTTTAAAATATTTTGTATTAAGTGAGTAATTTAATGAAAGACTAGTATCTGTGTTGTTGAAAGCCATTAAAAGAGCTTTTTTCAAAATGGAATATAAGTTTTTTCAGATACAAGATTTTATCAAAGATGATGCCTTTATCCGTTGGGTAAAGTATGGAGAAAATGATGCTTTTTTTCAAGCATTTTTATTAGACAACCCTGAAAAGCAAGTAATTATCAGTGAAGCCTCCAACTTTATTGAAAAATTGGCTGAGGCAGAAAAACTTCGCCAACCTAATATTAGCCAATCAAAAATATGGACAGCAATCAGCAACAATCTTGATACTGATTCTGAATCATCCAAACCAAGTTTATTATCAAAACTATATGCCACAAAATGGGCAAAAATTAGTTGGGCTGCAGCTGCCTGTCTTGTAATTGGTATTGGCCTGAAAGGGATTTTATCAAACAATAATCCTAAAAAAATAAGTTACTCAGAATTAGTAGCTACGGCAGAAAAACAAATCCAATTAATTGAAAAAGTAAATCATTCTATCACCCCTCTATCTATAAAACTTGACGATGGGAGTATAGTCACATTGGCGAAGAACGCCAAATTAAGCTATCCAAAGCACTTTGAAAGCAACAAAAGGCAAGTTTTTTTGAGTGGCGAGGCTTTTTTTAACATCACTAAAAACCCAAAAAAACCGTTTTTTGTCTATTCTAACGAAGTCATTACAAAAGTTTTAGGAACAAGTTTCACTATTCAGGCATTTGAAGATTCCCAAGAAGTAATAGTAAGTGTAAAAACAGGAAGAGTTTCAGTTTTTCACCAAAATAAAATCGCCCTCGCTGACCCCGAAGAGAAAGCACTAATCATTACGCCTAATCAACAAATTGTATTCTCTCGAAAAGCCGAATCGCTTACCAAATCTTTGGTTGAAAGCCCTTTCCTGATTAAAGATTTAAGCCAATTGCCCGAACAAAGTTTTGAAGACAAACCTGTTTCAGAAGTGTTGAAAGCCATTGAGCAGGCTTATGGTGTACATATTATATTTGATGCCGACCAACTCTCAAATTGTATTATCACAACTACGCTGGCCAACGAATCATTATATAGTAAACTTGACATCATGTGTAAAACAATAGGTGCAAGCTACAAAATAGTAGATGCCCAAATAGTGATTCAATCCACGGGTTGCGATTAGATATCAATGAATATTAAAACTTTAGTTTACCATTTTTCAACATTACCCCCAATAGAAAATGAAAACAACAATTACCTAAACAAAAAAAAATCGAGGGAAAATGCGTCAACATTTATCCCCCGATACCTCCAGCCTAAAAACGATAGGCGTGAATTATTTATTTTTCTTTCAAAAAACATTTAAAACTATGACAAAAAATCATATTAAACAAAAATTGCTCTTGTTTATGAAAATCAACCTCATACAAGTGATAATAGCAGGGGTTTTTACGATAAATGCTTTTGCAATACCCGCAAAAGCACAAGATTTGCTTCAAAAAAAGGTAAGTATATCTCTACAAAAAGGAAGTATAAAAACCTTGTTGAAATCAATAGAAAAGCAAACAAACGTTTTGTTTTCCTACAAAAAAGATCTGATTGCCAAAGATGAGCAACTAACCTTGGAAATCAAAAATGAAAAGGTGGAAGAGGTACTTAAAAAAGTACTAACACCACGAAATATTACATTTGAAACTGTTGGAGAAAGACAGATTATTTTGATTCGTTCTAAGGCTCTTGGGCTGGACTTAAAAGAAAATAGTTCTAATCAAACAAGTATGAATTTGCTCAATATTGATGATAATATTAATAACGAAATCATAATTAAAGGAACAGTAACTGATGGAAATGGAGAAAAACTTCCAGGTGTAAGCGTAACCCTTAAAGGTACAAATCGTGGTAACACTACAAATGTCGATGGTGAATATTCGATAGCTGCAACAGACAATAAATCCATTTTAGTTTTTAGTTTTGTTGGATTTCAAACACAAGAAATAACTATTGGAAATCAAACAAAAATTAATGTTTCACTCAAAATTGATAGTAAAGCACTTGATGAAGTAGTGGTAGTAGGCTATGGTGTGCAGAAAAAGAAAGACCTTACTGGAGCGGTGTCGTCTATTGGTAGCGAAATGTTTAAAGAACGCAAGGAAACCCAAGTAGCACAGGCACTCCAAGGGGCGATGTCGGGCGTTACGGTAACGCGTAGTGGAGCAAATGGTTCTATGGGTAGTGCTACTATCAGAATTCGAGGTGTAACTACTATCGGAGATTCAAATCCTTTGGTGATTGTAGATGGTGTACCTGTGGCTGACGTTAATCAGGTGAACCCAAATGATATAGAAAACTTATCAGTCTTAAAAGATGCTGCATCGGCATCTATTTATGGATCCCGTGCTGCTTCTGGTGTTATCCTTATAACCACCAAAAGGGCTAAGAGCGACCAAGCTTCGATACATTATAATTACGAAAATGGCTTCGACAAACCCACTCAATTACCTGACTATATGAGGGCATCAAGATACATGGAATTAGTCAATGAACTTCGTTGGAATGATGCAGGAAATGGAGCAAACAAATTTCCAACGTTTAGCCAAGATTTATTGAATAACTATGACCAAAAACATCTGACAGACCCCAACAAATACCCCGATACCGATTGGATGGCTTTAACCCTCAACAAGATGGCACGACGTGAGGCACATAGTATAAGCATAATAGGTGGTTCAAAGTTTGTAAAATCTAATGCTTCTATTCGTTATGAAAAACTGGGTGGTTTCTATGAAAACAAAGATTATGGACGTATCTTTTTACGCTCAAATAACGACTTTACTATCAATAAATTTATTGGTGGAACTGTGGACTTTAATTTCAAAAGAACAAATACTACTGACCCAACCGCTAATGATCCATTAGGTAGGATAAGAATTTCATCACCTATTTATCCAGCACTATGGGCAGATGGAAGAATTGCCGACGGAAAAGCAGGCGAAAATGTTTACGCCAAAATTAAATACGGTGGAACAAACAACAATAATTTTAATCAAGTAGGAGGCCGAATTGCATTGGATTTAAAACCCATTGATGGCTTAAAACTTTCGGCTATCCTTGCTCCTATTTTTGATTTTAATAATCAGAAACGATTCAATAAACAAGTAGATGCTTATTCTGCCAATAACCCAAATCAATTGGCTGCAACTTTAATAAGTGGTGGGCTTACGACTCGTTTAGATGAAAATCGAACAACAAACTATAGTCTTACTACTCAATTATTAGGGAATTACATAAAAACAATCGGCAAAAATGATTTTACAGGATTAATTGGATACGAAAATTATTACTACAAAGGTGAGTCTATGGGAGCATCAAGAGACCAATACCTTTTTGATACTTATCCATTCTTAAACCAAGGTCCTGCCGCTTTGAGAGATAATTTTGGGACTGCCTTCGAAACAGCCTATCGTTCACAATTTGGTCGTGTTACTTATAGCTATAATAACAAATATCTACTACAAGCCAATGTGCGTCGTGATGGCTCATCGAGGTTCAATAAAGAATATCGTTGGGGTGTATTTCCTTCAATTTCGGCAGGCTGGGTAGTATCTGAAGAGGGTTTCATGCAAAAGCAGAATCTAATTTCATTCTTGAAATTACGTGCTTCGTGGGGAACATTGGGTAACGAGAGAATAGGCAACTACCCTTCTTTCGGTATTATAAGTTTTGGAAATGCCTTGTTTTATCAAAACAATGTTGCTGTTGCTCAGCAAACAGCCGCTCAGATTCAGTACGCTATTAAAGACATTTCTTGGGAAAAAACAGCTTCTACTGATTTAGGAGTTGATGCTTATTTCTTTAAGAATAAACTGCGATTTACGGGTGATGTTTATTATAAACAAACCAAAGATATGCTATTGGCTTTACAGATTCCAATTTTTGTAGGCTTTGAAAACCCCAATCAAAATACTGGAATTATGGAAACTAAGGGTATAGATTTAGATTTGGGTTGGACAGATAATATTGGTAAACTTAAATATTCAGTTTCTGCCAATTTATCACAGTTTAAATCAATAATGGGCGATTTGGGTGGTACAGAATTCCTTGGCAGCAAAATTAAGAAAAAAGGTAGCCAATTTGACGAGTGGTACGGATACAAATCAGAGGGTATTTACCAAACACAGGAAGACCTAAACAATTCGCCTAAACTAAGCAATACTGTTAAAGTTGGAGATCTAAAATACACTGATATTAGTGGCCCAAATGGTGTTCCCGATGGTAAAATATCTCCAGAGTACGACCGTGTGCTATTAGGGGGTTCATTGCCCCAATGGATGTATGGTGGTAATATACGCTTAGAATATAGTCATTTTGATCTAGGTATTACACTTCAAGGCATTGGCTATCAGCAAGTTTCAAACCTTGATTATACAGACTATAATGCCGAGAACTGGGGCGTATTCCCTGTATATTTAGATGGTAACACTTGGAGTATAAATAATACAGCAGACCAAAACCTTGCTGCTAAATATCCAAGATATACCGAAACAAATAAAGGATTTAATCGTACACTATCCGATTTTTGGTTGTTCAATGGAGGGTATTTCCGTCTAAAAAACATTGCATTAGGCTATACAATTCCGAAAAGTATTTCAAACAAAATCATGTCTAATAACATAAGGTTTTATGTAAATGCCTCTGATGTTTTTACGATTAACAAATACCCGAAAGGCTGGGACCCAGAGGGGTTTGGTATTGTTACCACTGTGATTGGTGGATTTAATATCAGTTTTTAAAATGAGGTTTCAAGAAATCTCTTTCTAAAATTTATTCATTCATTTGCTTAAATATAAATAAAATGAAATCAAAAATATTCGCAGCGGTTTTGAGCATACTTTTATTTGCTTCTTGCCAAAACTCTTTAGACTTGTACCCTTTAGCAGAACCTTCTGCTGAAAAGTGGTACTCAAATGAAACAGAAATTCAGTTGGCACTCAATGACTTATACCGTATAGATTGGTGGCAATGGGACGAAGACTTGAGTAATAATTACCTTTCAGATGATGGTTTTTATCGTCAGTCTCTTACGCCTGTCAAAGCAGGGACAGTAACAAGCCAATGGGACTTTTCAACAACTCTTTGGAGGAATGCGTATAAGGCCATTGCACGAGCAAATAGAGCAATTGTTGCTTTAAATAGCGATGAAACCAAGGCAAAAGTAGCACAAGCCAAATTAGATATATACTTAGCCGAAGCTCGCTTTCATCGTGCAGCTCAGTATGCCCGGTTGGTGAATCATTTCGGAGATGTGGTGTATAGCGACCAAGTAGTTTCTATCGAAGAAGCGTATTCAATCGGAAGAACAAATAAAAAAACAGTCACTACCAAAATTTACGAAGACTTTGATTTTGCTATACAAAACTTGCCAACATCTTACGCTACCAATGCCGTAAAAAGAGCTACAAAAGGTGCTGCTATGGGTCTAAAAGCTCGATTTGCACTCTACGAAGGCGATTTTAAAGTAGCCGCTGAAGCAGCTAAAGCCTGTATGGATTTGAATGCCTTTAGTTTACATCCTGATTATTCCAATTTATTTCTTCAAAGTACAAAAAATTCAAAGGAAGTAATTTTCTCTATTCCTCGTTCTATAGAATTAAAACAAACCGTAGGGCCAATTTCTGATATTATCACCAGAAATGCAGGTGGATTCGGAGCTGCAAACCCAACATGGGATTTGTTTTGTGCTTATTTATGCACCGATGGTAAAACGATTGATAAGTCTTCTTTATATGACCCACGAAATCCATTTGCAAATAGAGACCCAAGGTGCACCGCTTCAATAGTAGAGTTTGGAACACCTCACCTTGGTTTTATTTACGACCCAAACCCTACTGCTTTGCAAGTGACTCGCTTGAGTAGTAATACCAAGGTAACCAATAACGATAACCGAGCTAATGCTCAATTTGCTTCTTTCAATGGTTTGGTTTGGAAAAAAAGAGTAGATGATTCTTGGTTGCTCAACGGCCGATTAATAGAAACAGAGCATTTTGTAATTAGATTAGCCGATGTAATGTTGATGTATGCCGAAGCCAAAACCGAACTCAATGAGATAGATGATAGCGTATTAGCTGCTGTCAATGCCGTTAGAGCAAGAGCATATAAAGTAGCTGTTACCGCTAATACCTATCCTGCAATTAATACGAAAGTCCAAGCCGAACTTCGCCGTGAAATACGCATGGAGCGTAGAATGGAATTGGCATCAGAGGGACTTCGATATATGGACATCATTCGCTGGAAAATTGCGGGTAAAGTACTCAACCGTCCAATTTATGGAATGCTCGACCCTGCTGACTTGAGGTCAAAAGTTGTTGATAAAAACCTTTGGTTTTTTGCCGGTACTCCTACAATTGACCAAGACGGTACACCTGACTTTACAGCAATGGCAGCGACAGGATTGATTAAGAACTTGGTACTAACGACTTGGAACGACCGTCAGTATTTATGGCCCATACCTGCGGCTGAAATCCAAATCAATACCAATATGAAACAAAACGAAGGCTATTAGAGGTAAATCCCCCCACAGAAGAAAAAAATCGAAAAACTTGATTTCGGATATTAAATTTCTGCGGGGGAAACCTAAAATCAGATACTTATTTCTAATAACATTGAAATTTATATAATGGAAATAAATAAAATCAAACTTCTTTTGATGGGGTTAGTAACTTGCCTGTTCATTGGAAATACATACGCCCAAAAAAAGTCTTCTTACCCCCAATTTAGCGGTATTTATCCTCATTTGGCTTATTACAACAATGAGGGTGAATGTGGTACTGGGGCAGTAGTGCCTTGGGCAGACCGATTATGGGTAATAACCTACGGACCACATTTGCCATTTGGTTCTTCTGATAAATTGTATGAAATTTCACCAGATTTGAACAAAACAATAAGACCCGAAAGTATTGGGGGAACACCTGCCAATAGAATGATTCATCAAGAGAGCAATCAGTTGTTTATTGGGCCGTATGCCATTGATGCAAACCGTAATGTTCGTACCATTCCATATACCCAGGCACCTGGCCGTCATACTGGTTTAGCTCGTGATTTGTCTGACCCCAAAAACAAACTTTTAATTGCCACTATGGAAGAGGGTTTTTATAAGTTAGATGTTAAAAATCTCAAAACCCAAATGCTTTATCAAGACGGTAACGTTAAAGAAAAAAAGCATGACGACACTCAGAATAACTTTAATGGAACACTCCTTCCTGGTGCCCACGGCAAAGGCGTGTATTCAGGTCAGGGGGTAATGGTGTATTCCAACAATGGCGAATCAGGTTCTTTGGCACTGAAACAATTTGATATACAATCAGGTGTTTTGGCCGAATGGAATGGTATAGACTGGAAAGTAATACGTCGTAATCAATTTGTGGAAGTAACAGGTCCAGGAGGCATTTATGGCAATACCAATCCCGCAACCGACCCCATCTGGGCAACAGGTTGGGACCACAAATCGGTTTTGTTGGGTGTCCGTGACGGCGGAAAGTGGTCGTTCTTTCGCCTGCCAAAAGCCAGTCACAGCTACGATGGTGCTCACGGTTGGAATACAGAATGGCCTCGAATTCGTGACATCGGCACTACCGAAAAACCTGATTATCTCATGACCATGCATGGACTTTTTTGGCGTTTTCCACAAACATTTACATCAAAAAACACTGCTGGCATTCGTCCACGTTCGGCTTATCTCAAAGTCATCGGCGACTTCACCCGCTGGAACAATGGTTTAGTCTTTGGCTGCGACGATTCAGCACAGAAAGAGTTTTTGAACAAACGTAACACCAAAGGAAATATCGAAGGGCCAGGCCAATCCAACTCAAACCTTTGGTTTACTTCACTTTCTACACCTGATAAATTAGGGCCAAACACTGCCCAAGGAGCTGTTTGGATTTCTGAAAAAATTGAGGCAAATGAATTTTCCGAACCATTTTTATTTGCAGGTTGGCAACAACGAATGGCCTGGGTGTTAAATGATGGAAGCCAAAAAGTTACATTCAGCTTTGAGACCGACGTTGATGGCAAAGGAAATTGGAAAGCCTTAAGGTCAGTAGAAGTGGGTGGTGGTCAATCAATTGGACTTACTTTCGCAACAAGCGATAAGGGAGAATGGATTCGTGTAAAAAGCAATCAAGCCACCAAAGCAACTGTTAATTTTAATTACAGTGATGTTGCTCATTTTCAGGTAATTCAAGACAAACAGTTCGATGGTTTGACCACTGTAAATACCGCCGCATATTCAGGTGGACTACTTTATGGCTTGGGCAATAATCGTAGAAAATTGGGTGTTTTGGCTGGTCAATTTAGTAATGCAAATTTTACAGAAAATGGCTACTACGAATTGGATAGTGCTATGCATTTGACAAAAAAAGAAGACCCAAAAATGACTCAGTTCATCCGTGAAAAATTTGCAATCCCACGGGAAGTGATTACGGTTGATGCCGCATCGGTGCTAATTGTTGATGACAACGGTAGAAGATGGAGGCTTCCAAAAGGGAATCAGGCATTTACGGCTAAGACTCAACAAGCTGCTTTAAGAATTTGTCGTGAAGTAGCCACCGAGCGGGACTTGCTTAATGCACACGGTACCTTCTATGAATTACCAGCTGAAAATGCCGATGGATTTGCTAAAATCAGACCTGTGGCTTCACATTCACTCAGTATTCATGATTATGCCTCTTATCGTGGCTTATTGGTCATGACAGGACTTGACAATCAAAGCCCTAATAATGAACACATCATCACTTCTGACGATGAAAAAGCTAAAATATGGGCAGGAACTATTGATGACCTTTGGAAATTGGGAAAAGCTGTTGGAGAAGGTGGCCCATGGAAAGACAGTCAGGTAAAAGCTGAAACCCCTTCAGACCCTTATTTGATTGGTTTTTATGATAAAAAGAATCTTAAAATATCGCATGATTCCAAACAAACTGTAACATTTACGATTGAAATCGAACCTATCGGACATGGGCCGTGGATGAAATATAAAGAAGTAACTGTAAAACCCAATGAAACATTTGATTTCAATTTCCCGTCAAGCTTTCAAGCACGTTGGGTACGGTTTTCTACCGATAAAGATTGTAAGGCAACTACGTGGCTGACGTATAAATAAATCACATGGTTCTTAAAAAATTTAGTATTTTATTTTTTTGATTTTGAATTATTTAAAAGTAATTTTCATAAATTAATATAAAATCTTATTTGGAAATTCAGCAGATGAAAAGTATTTCTTTTTTTGTATTTCTTCTTATTGCCATGTCGGCAAAAAGTCAAGTTCAAAAATATCATGAGGTTCTAAATTTTACTCAGATTCCCAAAAAATGGGACGAGGGGCTTCCGCTTGGAAACGGATTAATTGGAGAACTCATTTGGCAAAAAGAATCAAAGCTGCGTTTTTCTATTGACCATGCTGAGCTTTGGGATTTAAGACCCATGGAAGAACTCCATACTTCTGGATTCAATTATAAAATGGTAAGAGAAAAACTGTTAGTAGACCAATATAATGAGATTCAAAAAATAGGAGATATTCCTTACGAAAGAGAACCTGCCCCAAGTAAGCTACCAGGAGCAGCTATTGAATTTGACATCACAAAATGGGGAGAAGTAAAAGCGGCCACTTTGGATATCGTAACAGCAGAGGCTAATATTGTTTGGAAAAGTGGAGTAAAAATGCACACTTTTGTAGATGCAGTAAAACCCATTGGGTATTTCAAGTTTGAAAACATTGCTGAATTTAACCCAAAACTTATTTCACCAAGATATGAGGGAAATTTGGATAGAACCATTGGTGGTTCAACTGTTGGTGATGACTTGGCGAGGCTTGGGTATAAACAAGGGGACGTTATAAAAACTGAAACTTCCTACCAATACATTCAAAAAGGTTGGGGCGGATTTTATTATGAGGTGGCCATCAAGTGGAGAAAGACTGGCAAGGATATTTATGAAGGCGTATGGGCAATTTCGGCCCATTACCCCAATAAACCCACGAATTCAGCTTCTAAATTAACTTCGGCCGTTGAAAATTATGATTTAGCCATAAAAAAACATAAAAATTGGTGGAAGAACTTTTGGGAAAAATCGAGTATTTCAATACCCGACACAACTCTTGAAAGGCAATATTATTTAGAGTTGTATAAGTTTGGCTGCACCGCACGAGCCAATACTCCTCCAATTTCTCTACAAGCCATTTGGACTGCTGACAATGGACGTCTGCCACCATGGAAGGGCGATTTTCATCATGATCTTAATACGCAATTAAGTTATTGGCCTTCATATACTGCCAACCATCTTGAAGAAGCAATGGGGTATCTCAATCATTTAGATAAAAACAAAGATACCTACAAAAAATACACAAAATGGTATTTTGAGACTGATGGTTTGGCTATACCTGGGGTTACAGATTTGAATGGTGTTGAAATGGGTGGTTGGATTCAGTATTCACTCTCACCAACGGTTTCGGCCTGGTTGGCTCAACACTATTATTTACAATGGAGATACAGTATGGACAAAGTCTTTTTGCAAAAACGGGCTTACCCTTTCTTTAAAGATGTTGCTCAGTTTTTAGAAAAAATAAGTTATATTGACAAAAAGGGAAACAGACAGTTGCCCCTAAGCTCAAGTCCTGAAATACATGACAACAGTAAGTCGGCTTGGTTTACTGAAAATACAAATTATGATTTGGCCTTAATGCGATTTTTGTTTTTGAAAGCAAGTGAATTAGCTTTAGAATTGAATCTTACGAATGAGGCTAATCATTATCAATCCATACTGAAGCAATTTTCAAATTTTCATTTATCTGAAAAAAAAGAGCTGAAGTTTGCCAAAGACTTGCCTTATAATGAATCTCATCGCCATTTTTCGCACCTTATGGCAATACATCCTCTCGGCGAAATTCGTTGGGAAAATGGAAGAGAAGATCAAGAAATTATCAAAAACTCATTAGCATTGTTAGACCAAGTTGGCCCAGGTAACTGGTGTGGCTACTCCTATGCTTGGGAAGGCAATCTCAAGGCACGAGCCAAAGATGGAGAAGGAGCCAAAAGTGCTTTATATGATTTTGCAACAGCTTTTTGTTCTACTAATTCTTTTCACCTCAACGGCGACCAAACAAAATCGGGTAAATCGAGCTTCACCTATCGCCCATTTACCTTAGAAGGAAATTTTGCTTATGCGTCAGGTATTCAAGAAATGCTGATACAGTCTTACGCAGGTTTTATAGAGGTTTTTCCAGCCATTCCCATTAGCTGGGCTAGTCTGTCGTTTGAGAATTTGCGTACTGAAGGAGCATTTTTGGTAAGTGCAAAAAAGGCAAATGGGCATGTGTCAAGTATAGAAATCATTGCTGAAAAGGGTGGGAAGGCCAAGCTCAAGTTGCCATTTATAAACTATACAGAAAGCGTTTCCGGGGTAAAAATATTAAGTAAAAGCAATGATTTTATCGAATTATACTTTGAAAAGAACGGACGACTAAAAATTACAAGTGCTAACAAATAATGATTCTAAAATTATTTTAAAACATGAAAAAAACACTCCTGTTTGTTCTTTTAATTAGTCATTTAATTGTTGAGGCCCAATCGCTTGCAAAACCAACGGCGGTGCAATACAAATGGCAAGAACAAGGCCGAATCATGTTCGTACATTTTGGAGTAGCTACTTGGCTCGGACAAGAATATGATGAAACTGGAGAATTTGATATTTCTCGGATAAATCCAACCAAATTAGATACTGACCAATGGTGTAGCGTAGCCAAATCTTGGGGAGCCAAAGAAATTATTTTTGTGGCCAAACATGCAGGTAGTTTTTGCTGGTGGCCTACCTACACAACGGAATATTGTGTCAGGAATATTCCATGGAAAAATGGAAAAGGCGATGTGATAAAAGACTTAGCGACCTCCTGCAAAAAGGCTGGTTTAAATTTGGGAATTTACATTTATCCCGGCGATACTAAGTGGGGTGCGGGCTTAGGAAGTGGAGGAATTACCAAAGACCCAACAAAACAAGAAGCCTACAACAAAATTTTTAGGCAACAACTCACCGAGGTTTTAACAAACTATGGCGATATGCTTGAAGTGTGGTTTGATGGCTCTTGCAAAGTGCCTGTGAGTGATATTTTGCAAAAATATGCCTCCAAAGCGGTGATTTTTCAGGGCTCTGATGCCACTATCCGATGGCCCGGTACAGAAAGCGGTATTTTACACTATCCCGTCTGGAATTCCCTTAAAGGAGAGGTGCTAAAGTCAGGCGTGGCAACCCAATACGATGACGACCCCGATGGCGATGTTTGGGCTCCTTTGGAAGCAGATGTTACCTTGTACAACCATAATTGGTTTTGGTCAGTAAAAAATGAAACCAAGCGAAGGTCAGTGGAGGAGTTGATGGAAATTTATTATAAATCGGTCGGTCATGGAGGAACTTTGTTGCTTAATTCCAATCCCGACACGACGGGTCTCATACCAGCAGGAGATGTAAAAAGATACGCTGAATTTGGGGCAGAAATCAACCGAAGGTTTAAACAGCCATTGGCAGAAGTAAAAAATAAATCGTCAGAAGAAGTAGAATTGAAGCTGACAAAACCTACCAAAATAAACCATATTATTTTGAAGGAAGACTATCGGCAGGGACATAGGATCAGAAAGTACGAGTTATGGGGTTTAACAAAAAATAATTGGAAAAAATTGATTGATGGCAGCTCAATAGGTGTCTCCAAAATAGATTATTTTGATGATGTTGAATTGACAGCTGTAAAGTTAAAAATTACAGAAAATAAAGGAACTCCACTGATCAGAAACATGGCAGCTTATTTTGTTCGTGATTTTGAATTGCCAAAGTCGGCGAAAGAAGCCAAAGAATATACCATTTTGCAGGAATGGGATACCAAAAACTTCGTGAATGGAAAAGGTCAAATGAATATTGATTTAGGAAAGTATATCACAGCCCCAGGCCAATACGAAGTGAGTTTTACGAATGCCGTAAGTGTAACAGGAATGTGGGTTGAGAAAGCCCAAATTGTTTTTGATAATGACCCCAAAACGCTACAGGAATTTATACAAAGGAAACCCAAAGAGAATGTTTTTTTTATAAACAGAACGGGGCAGATAGATAAAAACACAAGGTCTATTTTGAAAGTAGAAATGAGTTCAGATAATAGTTCGTTTCAAAACAAGGGTTTTGTAAAAATCAGAAAACGGTGAGCAAACCCCAGAAGTTATCACTCAGTAAATTACTAAAAATGCTATTAAGAAACAAAGTCATATTCTTAACGGGTAATGCAGTGGGTATCGGGTTACGCAATAGTTGGAGAGAATTAATATAACTAAAAGAGAGAAAAAATTGAATAAAAAATATACGATGTTTTTGTGGTTACTCATCACCACCCTCGGTATTAACAGCCTTTTTGCCCAAAAACAGCCACTCCTATTGCGTTATGACAAACCCGCAGTTGATTGGACAGAAGCCTTGCCACTCGGCAATGGCTATATGGGTGCAATGCTTTTTGGCGACCCTTTCAAGGAACATTTGCAACTCAACGAAGGCACTTTATACTCAGGCGACCCTAAGAGCACATTCAAAAATATCAATGTCAGAAAGCATTATAAAGAAGTAGTTGATTTTATAAAAGCCAAAAAATACCAAGAGGCACAAGCGATTATTCGTAAAGAATGGCTGGGCAGAAATCACCAATTATACGAACCAATGGGCGATTTTTGGATAGATTTTAAACATAAAAGCGATGCATTTACAGACTATGAACGCACGTTGGATTTAAGTACCGCAACAGCGAATGTGCACTACAAAGTAGATAAAACAATTTTCAAAAGACAATATTTTACCAATTATCCTGACCATATTTTGGCGATAAAAATTGAAAAAGAAGGGGTGGATAAAATTAATTGTACCTTGCATTTTTCTACGCCACACACGCCAACGGCTAAATATTTTATTGAGAATAAAAATTTGGTAATGCAAGGCAAAGCCCCTGGTTTTGCATTAAGGCGAGATTTTAAAACGGTGGAACAATTAGGCGACCAGCATAAATACCCCGAATTATATGATAATGAAGGCAAAAGAAAGCCTAATATCAGCAATTTTATGTACGACAAACAAATCGACGGCTTAGGAATGGCCTTTGAAACACAAGTAAAAACAACGGTGAAAGGTGGCAAAATCATTTATGAAGGTGACAAAATCACCATTCAAGAAGCAGATGAAGTCGTTTTTGTCTTGACGGCTGCCACAAGTTATAATGGTTTTGATAAAAGCCCCGTTACTGAAGGAGTGAATCCGAGTAAAAAAATCAACAACTATTTTAAAGCCATAGCGACAAAAAAGTATTCGGATTTATACAGCACGCATTTAAAGGATTATAAAAACCTGTTTGATAGAGTAAGCATTAATTTAGGGGCTGATACAGAACAATCGAAACTGCCGACAGATAAACGAGTTGAGTTGTTTTCAAATGGAAAAGACCCTTCTTTTACCGCTTTATATTTTCAATTTGGGCGTTATTTGATGATTGCGGGTTCTCGCCCGAATGGGCAACCTTTGAATCTCCAAGGTATTTGGAACGACAAACTCGTTCCGCCTTGGAATGGAGCATACACTATCAATATCAATGCACAGATGAATTATTGGGCTGCCGAAACCGCCAATTTAGCCGAATGTCAAGAACCATTTTTTAAAGCAATCAAAGAATTAGCGATAAATGGCAAAGAAACAGCTAAAAATATGTACGGTACTGATGGGTGGGTAGCCCACCACAATATGGACATTTGGCGGCATACAGAACCCATTGATAATTGTAATTGCTCGTTTTGGAATATGGGTTCAGGATGGTTAGTGAGCCATTTTTGGGAACATTATTTATTCAGTAGTGATACGGTTTTCCTTAAAAATGAAGTTTTTCCTTTGTTAAAAGGTGTTGTTCAGTTTTACGAAGGATGGTTGGTTGAAAACGGAAAAGGATATTTGATTACACCTGTCGGTATGTCCCCCGAACATGAGTTTATATATGGAGATAACAAACGTGCTGCCTTTACCGAAGCTCCAACTATGGATATGGCAATAGTGCGTGAAACCTACTCACGTTACATCAAAGCGTGTAAAATATTGGGCATTAAAGACGATTTTACCACTAAAATCGAGCAAGATTGGGCTAAATTACTGCCATATCAAATTGGTAAATACGGGCAATTGCAAGAGTGGGCAGAAGATTTTGAAGACAGTGAGAAAGAGCATCGCCACGTTTCGCATCTATATGCCCTTCACCCAAGCAACCAAATAAGCCTGCAGCACACACCCGAATTAGCAGCGGCAGCAAGACGATCAATGGAACGTCGTGGCGATGAAGCCACTGGTTGGTCAATGGGTTGGAAAGTCAATCTTTGGGCACGCCTTTTGGATGGCGAGCGTGCTTTTAAACTCATTACTCGACTTTTTACTTTGATTCACAGCAACGAACAAAAAATGACTGGTGGTGGCACATATCCCAATCTTTTTGATGCACATCCGCCATTTCAAATTGATGGTAATTTTGGTGTAACGGCAGGCATCGCCGAAATGCTGATTCAAAGTCAAAACGATGAAATCGTGCTTTTACCTGCTCTGCCTTCGGCTTGGAAAAATGGCTCAATTACAGGTTTGAAAGCAAGAGGCGGGGTAGAGGTGTCCATCTTTTGGCAAAATGGACAACTAGAAAAAACGGTTTTAAAAGCCTCAAAGAGTGGCGTTTATACAATTCGTTACGGCACTACGGTTAAAAATGTTGATCTTCAAGCTGGAAAAATATTCATTCTTTAAAATAATAGAAAAATGAAACATTCATGACTAAGACTTTAGACACACTGAGAAATGATTATTTCTTAGCGTCTTTCTGCCTTAGCGGTAAATTATAAGAATATGAAAAAAAATAACCTTTATCTGACATTTTTAAATTTTTTCAAAAACACAGGAATAATTATTTATTCAAAATCATATTAAATAAGGACGTACTATATTATTTGTTCAACCCAATAAAACAATCGTTATAAAATGAAAAAGATTTTCATGCTAAGCTTACTCTTACCCATGTTTGTAATGGGTCAAAAAACACAGACCATTTTTGTAGAAGCCGAAAGTTTTTTAGAGAAAGGTGGCTGGGTGGTAGATCAGCAATTTATGGATGTCATGGGGTCTTCCTTTTTGATGGCTCATGGCATGGGAATTCCGGTAAAGGATGCCAAAACTACAGTCAAATTCTCGCAAAAGGGAAAGTATAAGGTATTTGTACGCACCAGAAATTGGTCGGATCAATGGTCTAAAAAAGAGGCAGCAGGGCAGTTTTTACTAAAAATAAACGACAAACCTTTATCCAAAACCTTCGGAAAAGACCAAGGCAGTTGGGGCTGGACATTTGGAGGCGAGGTGGACATAAACGCTTTGGAGGTTAACCTTAGCCTTACCGACCTTACGGGCTTTAACGGAAGATGCGATGCCATCTTGTTTAGCAACGACCCCAAGTTTATGCCAGAAGAAGATACCCAGAAACTGAGTGATTACAGAAATAAATATTTTGGATTCTCTTCCAAACCCAAAAGTGCAGGTAAATTTGATTTTGTGGTGGTGGGAGGCGGTATGGCAGGCACTTGTGCTGCAATTTCGGCAGCCCGAAATGGAGTAAAGGTGGCTTTGGTGCAAAATAGACCCGTGTTAGGAGGAAATAACAGCTCCGAAGTTAGGGTACACTTAGGAGGAAGAATCAATTTGGAGCCTTATCCAGCATTGGGCAATTTGGTAAATGAAATTGGCCCCGAGAAAGGAGGTAACGCTCAGCCTTATGCTTATTATGAAGACGACAAAAAACTTACTGCAGTATTAAACGAACCCAATATCACACTTTTCTTAAATCACCATGCCAATAGTGTGGTTATGAAAGGCAAAAAAATTGATAAAATACTGGCAACCAATATTGAAACAGGAGAAAAGGTGATTTTTGAATCAGGCTTGTTTGCAGATTGTACTGGCGACGGTACAATAGGCATGTTGGCAGGGGCAGAATTTATGACCGGCAGAGAAAGTCAAGCGGTGTACGGCGAACCCACCGCTCCATTGAAAGCAGATAAACTAACAATGGGAGCATCGGTGCAATGGTTTTCTGAAAAAAGAGAAACACCTAGTGCCTTTCCAGATATCCAATGGGGACTTGATTGGGACGAAGAAAAAGCGGAGGAAATTACCCGCGGTGATTGGGAGTGGGAAACGGGAATGGGCTTAGATATGAAATTAGATTTTGAGCAAATTAGAGATTACGGCATGTTGGCGGTATATTCCAACTGGAATTTTCTTAAAAATCATTCAGAAAAGAAAGAGAAATTTAAAAATGAAGCACTTACTTGGGTGGCGTTCATTGCCGGTAAACGAGAATCTATTCGACTCAAAGGTGACTATGTACTAATAGAACAAGATTTAACCCAAAGAAGGGTGTATCCCGATGGAACGGCCCCAACCTCCTGGACTATAGATTTACACTATCCCGACCCTAAAAACTCCAAGTTATTTCCAGGAGCTCCGTTTAAGTCTATCGCCGAACACATCAAAATCTATCCTTACCCGATACCTTGGAGGTGTTTATACTCTAAAAATATCGATAACCTCATGATGGCGGGAAGAAACATAAGTGTATCTCATGTGGCTCTTGGAACTACTAGGCTCATGCGTACTACAGGTATGATGGGCGAAGTACTGGGCATGGCTGCCTCTGTTTGTGTTGATACCAAATCTACTCCACGGGGCTTGTATCAAAATCATTTTGACAAATTAGAGTCCTTAATGCTTAAAGGGGTTGGCAATGCGAGCTTGCCATTTATTCAAAACTATAACCAAGGTGGGACCCTCATGCAAATCAAAAAATGAGATTATTTTTTTGCTTTTTGTGTTTAACCTCACTGTTGAGTTCTCAAGGAGACTTTAAAATAAACTTAGAGGAGGAAGGGAATTTTTGGGTTAGAGCCAAGAAAGATAGTACTGGCTTGTTGGCTGGGTACTTGACAGACTTGAAAGTGCCCGTATGTGAAGATAAAGTCTGTTATGACGTGGAAATAGCATTTCATTGGAATTTGATTGGTGAATTTGACCACTTCAAGGTTTCAGAAAAAGCACCACTTACTAAGCTTGATCATGTGCCTTTTTCGAAAGAAGATTACCAAAAACTAGAAAGAATTTTAAAGAGTAAAGACCTCAGTTTTGTAAAATTGAATCCAAAAGAATTGGTAGAACCCAATACAGATCCAAAGGTCGACGCTTATTCGGGTGCTACCAAAACCACCATTAAAAACGAAGTGATTGAAGGTGCCTTATTTACCTGTCATACTCTTTGGCACATTGCCAATGGCACAGTGGTAGATTCTATTAAGACACAAACAAAAAATGCTTTAAACCGCGGCCTCATTGAAAAAATGATAAGTAAAAACCAAGCATCCTTTTCTTACTATTTGCTTGATCAACTTTCAGAACAAGAACTTTTTAAAAATCTAGATCTATTTTTAAAGTATATTCCCAAAAGTGAGGGGTATTTTGGAAAAAACGCTATTGAAAAATTTCCACCATATTTCTTTGAAACTCCAGAAATCAACGATTTTATAAAGAATAATTTTCTAAATATAGATCATTACACACAGAAGGCATTGATAAGTAAGCTTTTATTATGTAACAATGTCGCAAGCCTAAATTCTTTCTTTCTTAGCCAAATTAAGCCTTCAAACTCTTTTAATTATCAATTGATGATACAACTTATTTTAAAGAATCCAACGAAAGGTGACCTTCAAAACTTAATAGAAGAGTTACGAAATCAAAAAATAAAACTTTCTAAGGAAAACTACGAAAACTTGCTAAAGTCTGCTCACAATGCAAAACTTTCTATTAGAAATATTCATAAACTATAGGCAATGGTACACTTTCATGCGATTATACAATTTATTATTTGAAACTATGTATGCCAATTAGCTTGATTATTTGTCAGCATAAAATAAACTAATAATCCACAAAAACTTCCTTTTTGAGTCACTTAGTCCTCATCAAATAAAGGTAAGAGCTGCTAAAATTTGGTAAAGCCAAATCTAATAAAGAATGCTTCCATTTGATAATATTTAAGGAATAAACCCTTTTAAACGATAAATCAGGACAAATTTTTGAGTTTTTTGGACAAATTAGATGACCTTTTACGGGCTTTAACGTTTTGAGTATAAGTAATTTTGTTTGTTACTTTTTAAATTTTAATTCAATTATTATCATGAAAAAACAATCATTTTTACTCTCGTTTTTTTTGTTTTTGGCATTTAATCTTTTTGCCCAAAATACTGAGCGAACCATTATGTTACTCAATGAATTAAGAGTTTCGGATACGGACATTTACAAAAAAAATTATCCTCCGATTTACAATTGGTCCATGAAGGCATCAGCATCCATGCCGGTTCAACGAGCAGCTCATGTTTCTGAATCAGGTCTCATCTATAATTGCACTTTTATCAAGGGGGATAAAAACTTCGGTCAGTATGTGGCGACCATGAATGACATGAACATTAAAATTAGAAAAGAATTAAAAGAAGTTAAAGAAAACAGTGACATGACCACTCAGGCAGTTCTTCGATCTGCATGGGTACAAGTAGAGAAACTGAATATCAAGCAAGAAGCTTATAAATTAGAGGACTACGATTTTAGGAGAATAGAAATTTTCACAGTGCCCTCAAATAAGATAGAAGAGTTTGAAGCTTTAGTAGAAAAACGTAATAAAGTAGATAAAGCGATGGATCTGAGAAAGTACAACTATATTGTTTATAAAGCTATTTACGGTTATCCAGTAAATACATACCTTGTTTTTGTACCAGAAAAATCGAAATTGGATTTTTACAAATTTCAAGATGAGCGAAATGCTATTCGAAAAAATAACAAGGAATACGTAGAAATCGAGAAAAAAAGAACGCAATTAAAAACTACAATTCGGATAGATCATTTGAGCAGAATACCCAATCAGTGATTTTTATCCGTTGATTTTTCAAATGTTGAGCAGCGATGGTTGTTCTGTAGGTTTTTACTCATTTTTAGTTTTGCAGTTAATTGGGCCTATTTATTTGGTTTTCAGTACAAAATGAGTTGTTTTCTACAGAAACCTAAAACGCAATGCAGTTTAATTTGACTTTACTTATTTATCTTTTTATTTCAAACAAATCAATTATAATCATGAAAAAACAATCATTTTTACTCTCGTTTTTTTTGTTTTTGGCATTTAATCTTTTTGCTCAGGATACAGAACGAGCTATTATGCTCCTCAATGAATCCAAAACATCTGATGTTGAAGCTTACAAAAAAAACTACCCTGTCATACGCAATTGGTCAATGAAGGCATCGGGCAACACGGTTAATAACCGTGCAGCTCATGTTGCGGAATCTGGTCTCATTTATGGTTTAAATTTCATCAAGGGAGATAAAAACTTTGGTGAGTATGTGGCGACGATGAATGACATGAACATTAAAATTAGAAAAGAACTAAAAGAGGCAAAAGAAAACAGTGATAATTCAACCCAGCCAGTTCTGAGGTCTTCATGGGTACGCTTGGATAAACTGACCGTTATGCAAGACAATTACAAAGTTGAGGACTACGATTTTAGGAAACTAGATCTTTTTACAGTACCCGTAAATAAAATAGAAGAGTTTGAAAGTTTAGATGCGAAGCGTATTGAAATGGATAAAGCGATGGGACTAAAACATAATTACATTGTCTTTAAAGCGATGTACGGGTATCCTGTGAATACTTATTTAGTTTTTGTGCCGGATAAATCAAAATTAGATTATTACAAACATGCAGATGAGCGAAATGCTCAACGAAGAAAAAATAAAGATTATGTAGTACTTGCAAAACAACTAAATCAATTAAGAACCTCGATTCGGATGGATCATTTGAGCAGGATACCCAATCAGTGATTTTAAAATATTGAGTTTTCGCAAAAAGAGGAGTAATGCTCCTCTTTTTATTTGGAAATGACTTTCAAATACGCTGAGGGATTGATGCCTACATATTTTTTGAATGAACTATAAAAAGTTGACCGACTTTTAAAACCACTGTTGTTTATACAAGTTTCAAACGTAAAAGTATCAAAATCTTTGGCAGAGGATAAAAAATAATGAATTCTTAAGCGATTAATAAACTCTACAAATGATATTCCATAAAAGAGTTTAACGTTACTAGAAAGTTTTCCTGGACTTACTTCTAAAAGATTTGCCATGGATGTCAGGTCACAAGATTTATCTAAATAGCATTTATTTGTTTTACATATTTCTTCAATTTTTAATGCCAAATTATCTTTTTGGAAAGCTGCTAATAATTTTGGGTTAATATCTTCCAAAGATAAAAAGTTATTCCAAGTCATCGATGGCTGAGAAATAATACAGCCATCCATGTTCTCATGAACATTTGGTGTAATAATTAAATAGTTACAAAAGATAATTACCATTGAACATTTAAATATTTGAGAAAGTGGATTATAGGTTTGATTGAATGAAAGAGAAAAATATTGGAACAACTGAAAAACAAAAAACAGTGTTACTGAAATGGTCAATAAATTCAGCCAGTTAAGGATTTGTTTGTTTCTTTTAAAAAAATCAATTCCGTTTATCTTTTTCGTATTTTGTAAAAGCCAAGCGTTATAAACGCCATAAATTAAACCAAAATTAATCAATAATGGTTGGATGATGCCTGCAGGAATTAAACCTGTAGGACGAATCAACAAAATATCATTTTGTTTATAGTAATCGTCTAATAATGCAATTTTTTCCGAATTTGGAAGAAAAAAATCGGGGGCTACCACTAAGGTAAGCGTAACTGGAAAGATAAAATGTAATAATTGAACGGTGGCAATCTTTTTATCTGGATTTAACATTGTCCAAATATAAAAATAAAGAAATACTGGGATGAAAGCCCGAAATACGTTTGCTGTTCTAGACAAAAACAATAATTGATAAATATGTTTGGAGGTTAAGGCATACATATAAAACTCCATCCAAACAATACACAAAACCAAACCTATCAACCAATAAACTTTGGAAATATTCCCAAATCGATAGATTAAAAAGAAAATAAATAGAAATCCTATCCCACTAGTTAAAAAAGATAGATAAGGCACGTACACAAACATGAAATCTAGGTTTTTATGTTTTTAAATTTGGGTCCTACACATAATTTATACCAAGTGAATGAATCTTTTAGAATTGCAAATATTGTTAAAATCGGCCAAGGATGTCACGGCTAGTTTAATTTTTTTTTTCAACACTCAGATTGGTCTTTGGATCAAGTGGAAGTGTATTTCTGCCTTATACCGGTGAAGAATGTTTATTCCCAAATACACTTCATAGGGTCAATCAAAATGTAATTTTCTTTGGCATAAAGTTAATAGAGATGGGTCGTATTAGACACCAAAGGAAAATGAAGATGTTAGCGTTGTGGGAAGTATTTCAGGAACGGAAATTTGTATTCAGTTTTCAAAAGTTGAATGGCGGCTAGTTATTAGAAGAATAACAGAGGTAGCCCAAAATTTGTAATTATAAACGAGCAACCCGTGTACAAACTCAAATGTTTCTTAGAAAATCAAGAGGTGTCTTTGCCGACTAGACATAAAGCCACGCTGAAAAAAGGAATGTCACTAAGAGCTAGGTTTGTTGTAACCAAGCGGTCGCTGTTCCAACTGCTCTATGGTAAAGTGGATGATTGGATGGATCCGAATATGAATTAGCTAAAGTTTCGGAGTTAAAAACTTCAAAAATATTCTCTCACCGCCTCAGCACCGTGAGATTCGCCGACCAAATCAGCGTCTTAGAAAACGGAAAACTCATAGAATCAGGCAATCATAAAGAGCTATTTGATCAAAAAGGCAAGTACTTTGAACTATGGATAAAGCAGTTTGAAGGAGTTTTGGAGGATTTTTGAGAGCATTTTGTAGTACATTGATAAGCTTTTTTATTACAATTAAGCTTAAGTGAAGTTAAAGTTAATCTCTGTAGCTCACCAACCACGCATCAGCAGGTATGCCTAAGTTTACATAGAGCCTTTTAATGGTTCTAATTGTCAAAGCTCGATTTAAAACCAACGCTACCAACTCTTTACGCCCAAAATATTGGATGGTACATTTTTTTCCAAGGTTTCTCTTATTTTATGGCCTCTAATGGTTCAAGTGGTTGTAGAGCATAAAGCGTATTTGAAAATCTACTAACTAGGACAACAAAATAATTAAGATATCAATTTTTGAAAAAAGATGATTTACAAAAAGTTTAGATAGTTTGCTGTGCTTTCAAATTACTTCAAAATCTATCCGTCATCTATTTTTTTGATGAAATAATATTCCTTTTATCCTCGTTTAATTCTCTTTGGGGAGTACTGACTTTATTTTGTCCTCTTGGAATAATTTTCGGGAAATTTAAAATAAATCATTCTTGGCACTTTTTTTGATTTTAATTTAGTGTTTGATGCCGGGGCTAAACGAAAGCACTTTTCTCATAGAAGATGAAATGAAACCTTGGTGACTAAGTTTTTAGACACACAAAGAAATGATTATTTTCTGGCTGTCTTTGCGTTAAATTTAAAATAAATTAAAGAGTGTTAGATATTGTATCTCATTGTACAAATACTTAATAATCAAATAGAATTTAACTATTTTAAGTGGTTAATTGCAAAGGTGTCTGAGCAGTTTTATCAATTCGTACCCATAAATTAAAGAAAACTTAAATTTAGAAACCCTTAATTTGTCAGAATAATTACATGAAAAAAACATTTGCTTTTTTTGCCTTTTTTTTAATTGCTCATCTTGTTTTTTCTCAATCTGGGGGATATAAAATCAAGATAAAAACTAAGAATTTAGCCGGAAGAAAACTTGAAATTGGCTATTATACCGGGACTTCAAGTAAGGTAAGTAGAATTGATTCAAGCAACATCAAGACCAATGATTTTACTGTGAACTGGGTTCGTCCCAAAGGTATAATCAGTTTGTTGCTTCAAATTAAGTTTAGAGACAATCCTGAGAAATTAATGATTAATGTGGAAAATAATGCAAATTTAGAATTTGTATTAAGCGATTCGTCTATTTTAGGATTAAAGCCTGTCAACTCAAATCTAAATAAAAAACTCATTCAATATCAGTTAAACACAATGACTGCTACCGATAAAAAAATCTTCATTGATGATTTTATCAAAGAATTTCCAAATACGGCAGCTCAATTATACATGAAATTAGAGAAAAAACGATTGTACGGTCGTGCAACTACAGCTGGAGATGCCATCGTTCAACGTAATAATTTTTTCAATGGCATCGATTTGTTAGATGGCAGAATAAAGCTTTTGCCAAATGCCTACGGATTTATAAATACGGGGTTTGGTTTTTTGCCAAATTCCCATGAAAACTATATGAATAATGTCAACTTTTTGTTGAGCAAAGTTGGAGAAAAATCTAAAATGTATCCATTTTATTTGGATTGGATTTTCAAAAACCTTTATTCGAAAAGAAGTCAAGGTATGGAAAAAACCTACGTTGAAGTTTACAAAAAATATTTAGTAGGTAAAGATGTGAAATTTTCTGACCCTAATGAGTATTCTTCAATTGCCTCAAAAGCCAGAATGTCTGAAAAACTTGCCAACGGTTTCAAGATTCCCGAAATAATTATTGAAGATACGCTAGCGGTTTCAGTTAAACTTCAAGATATTTATCCTAAATCCAAATATTCTTTGGTTGTGTTTTTTGATCCGGATTGTATTCATTGTAAACAGAAAATTATTGAAATCAATCAATTTTTTGATTTAAACCCCAAACTTAACAGCTATTTGCAAAAAATTTCAATTTTAAATGCCTTTGATGATTCCAAATGGAAATCGTTTATTCCAAAGGAAGGATTGGCTAACTGGCAGAATTTCAAACCATTTAAGAATGACAAAACGTACCAATCAAATTTCGAAGCAGTGAGTAACCCTACAATATTTTTGATTGATGAAAATGGAATAATTCTCGATAAGGGCAGCGAACCCAATATTTGGAAAAAAATAATTCTTTAATAACAGTTCGAGGTCTTACTTGTTAGCAGAGACATTTCTTTTGTTGTTTTTGGTTGGAGTAAAATTTAAAGTTATTAGTAGCTGAATACAGGCTTCAATGAAGATATAAGTCTGATATGTTTGGTCTGTTTTGTTTAAGCTATTTTTTAGGATTAAATTTTGACTTTGATGAAAGTAAAAAAAAGCGGCTAGTAAGTAATTACTGAAGCCGCCTTTTACTTTAAGGCTAAATAAACAATTAAAAAAACTTAGATATACTGATTGATAATCATTTCCATCAGTTCTTGCTTGCCTGATATTTGAGCGGGTTCACCTACCTCTTTGGCTATTTTGGCTAAGTCTTCAAGGGTGAGTTCTCCTTTTTCAAACTTCGCACCATTGCCAGAGTTGAACGATGCGTAGCGGTCGTCACGCAGCTTTTTGTAAGGTGATTTTGTAAGAATGTCGTTTGCAACGAGTAATGCTCTTGCAAAAACATCCATACCACCTATATGGGCAATAAATATGTCTTCAAGATCCGTTGAGTTTCTTCTGGTTTTTGCATCAAAGTTGATACCACCATGCTTGAAACCGCCAGCTTCAATAATAACCAACATCGCCTCAGTCAATTCAAAGACATCCACTGGAAACTGGTCTGTATCCCATCCGTTTTGATAGTCTCCGCGGTTGGCATCAATAGACGACAACATGCCTGCGTCTGCTGCCATTTGAAGCTCGTGAGCAAAGGTATGACCTGCCAATGTAGCGTGGTTTACTTCGATGTTTAGGCCAAAGTCTTTATCTAGTCCTTGCTCTCTCAAGAAACCTATAACTGTTTGAGCATCAAAGTCGTATTGGTGTTTTGATGGCTCAGCAGGTTTTGGTTCAATGTAGAATGTACCTGTAAATCCGTTTTTACGACCATAGTCTCTTGCAGTTCTCAAAAACTGACCCAAGTGATCTAATTCCTTCTTGGTTTTGGTATTCAAAAGCGACATGTAGCCTTCTCTTCCTCCCCAGAAAGTATATCCCATACCACTCAAAGCTACTGTGGCATCTATACAGTTTTTAACCTGAAAGCCTGCATGTGCTACAACATCAAAATTAGGGTTGGTGGAGGCCCCATTCATGTAACGAGGGTTTGAGAACAAATTGGCTGTTCCCCAAAGCAGCTGTGTTCCTGAAGCTGCTTGTTTTGCTTTAGCATAATCAACAATTTTAGACAAATTGCTTTCATACTCTGCCAAAGAGTTGCCTTCTGGCGACATGTCCACATCGTGAAAACACCAGTATTCAGTACCTAATTTTGTAAAAAATTCGAAAGCAGCATCCATTTTGTCATGAGCCGCCTGAAGAGCATTGCCATTGGCATCCCAAGGGAACACCTTTGTGCCAGGGCCAAATGGATCACCGCCTGTGCCACAGAACGTATGCCAATAAGATATTGCAAAACGCAAATGTTCACGCATGGTTTTTCCTGCAACAACTCTATCTGCATCATAAAATTTGAAAGCAAGTGGATTATCCGACTCTCTTCCCTCAAATTTTATGGCTTCTTTTATAAACGGGAAATACTCCTTATCTCCTAAAGTGACTGTCAATTTCGACATATGTTTTATTGTTTTTTAAAGTAAAATTATAAAATTTTCTTATTAAGTGTCAAAAGTACAGTTAAAAGTAAATTTATCAAAACTTTCTTATTTTTTTTCAGAGAATATTTTTAGTTAGCTTGATAAAATGTAATCGAACTGAAACTTTGGTTAAAATTCTAGGTTGCTTTTGAGACAATTAATCTATAAATTTATAAGGATTTTTTGTAAAATCATCGTGTCATTTATTCAATCAAAAATAGCATAGACTGCAAATGATGCTAGCCAATGGTCTCCACCATAATTTCCAGAGGTCACATTGGGTAATGTTTTTTCTAGAAATTCCTGAGATTTTTTCTCGAATTTCAATTTTAATGGATTGGTTTTGGCTAAGGATTTTGCTATGCCTTTGATACACCAAGCTCTACTTAAGCTAAGGCCATCGAGATGTACGATTTGGAAGTCAGTTCTATCCGAGACTATCGGCATTTTGAGTATATTTTGTATAGATTTTGGTTCTAAAAAGGCCTTAAACCACGTTTCAAATTCTAGCGGTGGCATAATTCTTCTCATTAAATCGGCGATTTCTAAGTTCGGCGAAAGAAAATCTGATCCATCCGGTTCAAGATATGCGGGAGCATTTTTTTGTTCATAATAGAACTCATTTGCTTTGGATATTAGTGCCATTTCAAACGTTTCGTTTTTGGTGGCAATGGCCCAATCTAGGGCGAAACAAAGTCCAAAGGCGGTGTTGGGGTGCACGCCAGTACGATTAGGATAGGTTTGTTTGGGTAAAAATTCCGTCCAAATTCGCACAATTTCTTTGGTGAGTGGCTGTAAGTTTTGATGCCATTTTTTGGCCATTGGGTCGTTCCATGTCAATAATTCTTGGTCGAGTTTGAGCAGCCATGCCCAGCCGTAGGTTCTTTCAAAGGTTTTGGTGGTTTTGTATTTGGTGAAATATTCGGCTTCTGTTTTTATCTTATCTAGTTCAAAACTACTTTCTAAAGTTTTGATAATCTTCTCTTTATCTTTGAGGTTGGGAAACGTTTTAAGCAGTTTGACCAACATCCAGTGGCCATGCACACTTGAGTGCCAATCCAAACAACCATAAAAGCTGGGGTGTAATTCAGAAGGGAGCATTTTGTGGTCGTCAGGTCCATCGGAACTGTGTCCAGTTTTGTTTGGAAACTCTTGAGTTATGCAGTGAAGTGGCAACGAAGCTAGTTTTTCTGCCGTTTCTTGCGAGAAAAGGGTGGCGGTTTGAGCTTGAGTTTTGGTTAGAATCAAAACGAAAAATAGTATTAATTGAATTCTGTATTTTAATATTTTCATGAGCAAATTTTATTGATTTTGCGTTTTTTGAAGTTATTAGTTGAATATTAAATATAACAAACACACGGTTATTAAACTCACAACGCCTTGTAAGCCAGTGAGTAAAGTGTGTGTTTTGAATGCGTCTTTTTGGTTGATACCTGTAAACTGGGAAACCACCCAAAACCACGCGTCGTTGGCGTGTGAAACTACCATGGCACCGCTACCGATGGCCATCAATAGTAAGGTGAGTTCGAAGGGTTTTACGAACCCAACAGACACTAAAATAGGTGCTAAAAGGCTTGAAGTCAATACCATGGCTGAAGTAGTGGAGCCTTGGGCTGTTTTGAAAAATGCGGCAATTAAAAAAGCAAAAAGCAGGAACATTAAGCCTGAACTTTGGTTGATCATGAGCCAATCTGTCATGATTTGTTTGAGGGAGGTTTCTTTTAAGACCGCACCAAAGGCTCCACCGGCACCCACCAAAACCAATGTAGTTCCACAATGATTTATGCCACTTTTGAAACATTCCAAAAGCCTTTCTGCCGGTTTTTCGGGGAAAAGAAAATAGGAAAGAAATATGGCCAGCAAAAATGATATCAACGGACTGCCTATAAAACTTAGCCAAGTGGTGATTTGCTCTGGAAATTCCAAGATTTTAGCGAACGAGGCTAGTGAAATAAGAATGATGGGCAATAAAATGGGCATGAACGCCAGCCAAGCCGATGGTAGTTTTTTGTATTCTTGTGATTCTGTAATTTCTTCATCATCAGGAATTAAAACTAGGTTTTTAGCATAATTGTTGGCAAACCAAGTGGACAAAAATAAACTTGGAATAGATACGATGAGTCCAACGATGATCACCAAGCCAATGGAGTCTGAAATATTTAAACTGCCGGCAGCCGATAAGGGGCCGGGAGTGGGAGGGACGAGTGTATGGGTGGCAAATAGTCCTCCAGAAAGCCCAATGGCTATCGTTCCGAGCGGAATTTTAGATTTTTTTGCGACGATTTTATTGAGTTTTGAAAGAATAATAAAGCCGGAATCGCAAAAAACGGGTATGCCCACCAAGGCTCCAATGACAGACATGGCAAAGGTGGGATATTTTTTGCCGAAGGAGTCAATAATTAAATCCGCTACTTTTATAGCTGCACCAGATTTGTCCAAAACAGCACCAATCACACAGCCCAAAATCACCATAAGGCCGATTTTGGTCATGAGGTCGCCAAACCCCTTGCCGATGGTTTCTGCAAGCTTGTCGATGGGTAGTCCCGCCGAAATGCCCACAAAAAGAGCTGCGATGAGTAAGCCAGCTAAGGGATGAATCTTGAAAACGGTGGAGGAAAGTACAATGAATGCGATGGCAATCAGGACTATAAATAGAATCATTTAAGGTTGAATATTTTTGAAATACTAAGATGCGAAAAATACCTTAGATTTCAAGAAATAGTTCTAATTATTCGGCAAAAGCTTCTGAAAGGTCTATCGTAAAATCAGGGAAGATAGTTGATGTAAGGAAGTCTGAAGCTGTTATAGGATGTTTGCCAATAAATTTCCCAGAATCGTCCAAAGCATAAACTAAGACATTTTGATATTCGGGCTGTACAATCCAATATTCTTTAACCCCGGATTCTTTATAGACATCATATTTTAATTTCATTTCTTTGTCAGAATTTCCTGGAGATAGTATTTCAATCACCAAATCTGGAGCTCCGTCACAGCCTTTTTCGTCTAGTTTTGACAAATCACAAACTATGCAAATGTCAGGTTGTAGAACAGTGATTTTGGGAGATACATTGTCATCTTTAGTTCTTGGTAAGCGAACATCAAAAGGTGCGAAATAGGCTTTACAGGGCTTATTACGTAAATATTTATCTATTTGCATACTGAAATTCCAAACTAATTCTTGGTGTCTACTATATGTGGTAGTTGACATTTTGTGTATTTTGCCTTTGATTAATTCGACTCTGTCGTTGAATTGCCATTTATAATAATCATCATAGGAATACAAATTGTCAAAATCAAGTTGATTGATATTTGTAATTACATTTTCCATTTTGATTTTTTTTAGAAATTTTTTACCATTTAGCTTCTATCCAAACCACAATAAATAAAGCCAAACTGATGAGTAAACGCAACCAATCGGGCAGGATTTCGGACTCGTTATGGCGTTTAGATGGTTCCATATTTTGATATGTGATATACGAATTTAGGATGTTTTTAGTTTGTACAAAGTATTGGTCAGCAGTAGTTATTTCGTTCACAAATACCTCTAAACTGTCATTGATGGTTTGCCAGTTGGGTTTTCGGAATACATATTTTCCAATATTCGTATTGCCATTTATGGGAGATATTTTGGTATAAATAGTATCACTCTTTGTTTTAAAAATTTCCGGGGCCTTCTCGAAATTGTTGAATTTTAAGGTGGTGAATTGATTTTGAAGGATGGGTGCTTTTATCTCAATATTGTTTTTCTGAATTGGCTGCAAAAATTGCAGGACACTGCCCCAAATATGGCGATAGGTAACACTATCACCTGATAAAAGCAAAGGATAGGTTTCTGAAATCAAACTTACGCCCACCCGTTTTTGAGAAATAGCAATAGGCCATTTGCTGAATTTTTGCTGACTTTTATTTTCTTTAAAAACAAAAGGTAAAGCTATCAAATCATTGGGAAGTTTTGATTCAGTCTCGGCACTAACACGTTGAATTGCAAAAGTCTCTCCCAAATATTTATTGACTAGTGCAATATCTTTTTCGTTTATATTGTACACAAAAACACCTCCTCCAGCTTTTAGCGTTTTGGAGCAATTTGGATTAGTTAATCTCGCTGCTGTGGCAAAAACTAAGTTGTATGTGTTTGTTTTGGTTTGATTTATATTGGTTTTGCTTTGGGTGTTTTTGGTCACTGCCGTCTCTACATTTACAGTGTGACCATTTTTTCCAAGCCATTCAGAGAGCATTTTTGTTTCAAAATCTGGATTCTCGGCTAAAACAAGGATTTTTAGCTTTGGTGTTGGCCGCGAATAGTATTTTATTTCACTAATGTGCTTATCGTTCAAATCCAAACGGACATTTGTTTTCCCAACCGAAAACGATGGAAATGAGAGAGTGAAAGCCTGAGCTCCTTTTTCAAGTTTCACACTGTCAAGTGTCTGTGAACCGAATGTTAACCTTAGCGTACTCGTTTTTTCTAAATTTATCAAGCCATTGATTTCTTGTGTTTCGTTTTGAAAAAGTACGCCTCGCCAGCTAAGATTTTGGATTTCATCTTTCTTGAATTCAGGGTGAAACTGTACGTTTTTGCCGGCCAACTGAGTTAGGAATTCAGGAGTAAATTTCTGTCCTAACAAGTGGATTTGTATATCCTTATCTTGAAATTCTTTTTCGTATTTAGTTGTAGAAATAACAGTTTCTAATGCTAAACTATCTTTGATTTTTTCTAGAAATTGGTCGGAAATTTGGCCGTCGCTGATGCCTACTTTAGCGAGATTTCTATTGTTTTTGGTTTTTGGTGGAAATATCAGCACAACAAACGACACCCAAAGCAGAACATTGATAATGAGCTGGGTGTATTTTCTTTTTAGGTTTTTCTGACGAAATATCCAATATAATTGTAGTGCCAATAGGATTATTAGCAATGCAATAAGGATAATATTTTGCGTTTTTTCAGTCAACTTATTTCAGGTTTTTTCTAAATGCCGTCTCTAATTCTTTGTTATTTGTGTTGCTCCTTCCTCCTTTGTTTTTCTGGTTTTCGAAATTTAGAACGGCCAATAGGCTTGTTTTTAAATTCTCTTTTTGTTGCTTTGTTACCATTTTGGTGTTTATGATAGCTTGTATATCTTTCAAAATAAGGCTTTTGACATTGGGGAGCTCAGCCAAGGCTTGGCCAAGACGGAGCATTTTTTGCTTGTCAGAGTTGCCAATTTTCTCTTTTTCCAGAAAATCAATAATCGAGGCGGCCAAAAGACGAGTTTCTGCTTCAAAAAACTCTTTGCTGATGGTTTGTTTTACATTGAATTTGGTCAACTCACCGGTCAATCGTTTTTCTTTTTCTTTTATTGGCGGTGGGTCAAATCCTGTTTTTTTTACAAAAACACGAGCCTTTTGTTGAGCCTCTTTCAAATAGCTAAGTGCTTTGTTTTCAAACGGTATGGCTTTTTCGGGTTCGTATAATCGAAGGTGTAATTCTGCCTGCCACATTTGTTCTAAGGCCATTTTTAATAGACTCCTTGTTGATTGCTCATAGAAAGTGTTGGTTTCTGCATCATCATGCGAATGCACATATTCGGCCATTAATGCAGCCAATGGATCCTGATTGGCATTTGGATTTTCAGCTGCATGTGCGTGCTCATGTCCGTGTTCCTCATGCCGGTGGTTATCTTCCTGTTCCTCCGAGTCATGGGCATGCACAAAACCCTTCATGAAATCGCTATCTTCCGCTTCATGAGGAGCTGCACCGATGCTATTTTCAAATTCTTCACCCAAATATTGACCATATCTCAAGCGAAGTACCTTTTGGTCATAGCCGATTTCGTTAGATTCGGCGTTGAAGACTGCCTGTTTAATTCTGTTGCGTTTTTTGATAAGTTTTTCTGTGTCAATGATTATTTGTCTCTGACTTCTAAAATACTCTGGCAAAATATTCATGGCCATTGTAGCTAAATCCGACTCATCCTTGGAGGCGGTATCTTTAAAAACCACAAAGTAAGTGTCTGATTTTGTGAAGTTTGGCTCGAGTGTTTTGTTGTCAAATGCCGCCCAATAATAGTATAGTTCGTCTCCCGGGCTAAAGTTCAGAGCTTTCAAATCTATGTTTTTTGAGATATTGGCTTCATGGAAATTGGTGTTTCCCACCGGCCATTTTACCTCTCTAAATTTCACGTTTTCGCCAGATCCTCGTGCCACGGTAGCAACTATAAAGGCTTGGCTGACCCGGAAATCGTCCGATATTTTCGCCTGAATTTGTATATTTTTTGGGTCTTTTAATTGGTGAAATTTATAGAGTTCTTTTGAGGTAGGTTCTATTTTGGGCGGATTATCAGGTAAAGCCTCTATTCTGTAAAAATCTGATTGATAGATTAATGAATCTTTTTTAAATGCCTTTATGGAATAAAATCCGCTGTGTACTATTTGGTCGGAATGGACATAGTTACTGCCATTTCGTTTGAAAACTATACTTTTTCCTTTTGCATTTTCTATAGTAACAGTAATGTCTTCTGCATTCTCAAATTTAACCGTCCAGTCTAACTTAGAACCCGTAATGACTTCGGCATTTAAATTTTCTGAAACCCTTTTGGGTAAACCTGTATATTGTGGAGGGGTTATTTGTAAGGTTGAGGCTTTGTATTTGACTTGTTTTGGCTCAGAATTGTTTGTTTCTAAGTCAAGTATTGTTTTTATAGAAAGGGTAGATTCCTTTATTTTTTTTGGAATAAACGAGAAAGTCGAACTTAAAATAGCCAAAATCAGTAAAACCCAAAAAGCCTTATCGAGTTTCAATGGGGCTTGGATTTTGGTTGCCAATATCCGATCTACTTGCATTTCTTCAGCGATATTGAGTTTGGGTTTTTCAATCAAAGACAAACTGTGCTCCAGCTGTGGATTATGCTCGTGTATGAAATTTTTGGACAATTCCTTTTTGTTTTTCCAGACTTTAAGAAATATACCCGAAAGGAACAAACCAATAATAGAAACAGCAAATGAAATATCCGATTTACCCACCAAATAGTAGGTCGTAAAGGATAATGCGATAGCTACAAAAAAGCACTTTAGAATGTCTATCAGCAACATTCTTTTGGATACTTTTGAAACTATATTGTTGAGTCTGTTCATTTGTTATTTTTAAGCGAAATCCAACGTTCAATCAACACTATTCCTAAAAACAGTATGCACAAGTATTTATCAATCAGTGTTTTGTCTTTATGGTTGGTAATGGTATTTTCTTTGAAAATGCCATTTAATTGCTGCCTACTTAGATTATTTTTCGGAGAAACCAATTGATAATGGGTCAGAAGAATTTCAAGTATTTGGGTGGGCAATTCAGCCCGGAAAACATTGCCAGATTTTGGGTTTTCGTGAAGGGTAACTACATTTTTCGAAGTACTTTGCAATCCATTTGTCAGGATTATTAAATCGGCATTTGTGTATTTAGCGGCTCCATTTCCGATGGCTAGTTTGGGATTATTTTTATCAAAAACAAACGGAAAACCATAAACTTCTTTGATGGCTTCCAAAGCCGCTTTAAGGTTGTTGTTTTCTGACGGATCGCTGGTTTCTATGGCTACTTTTAGCTCCGCTTTATCTTCAATTTTTTTGGAAGGTTTTACGGAACTTTGTATTAGTTTATTTTCCGCATTGACATATATATATCCGTTGGTAGCCAATGCTTTAACTTCATTTTTTTTAGATATATTGGAGAAATTTATTTCTGAAGATTTCGGTAAATAGACATTGGGGTTTTCTTCGAAGTCTATGTCGTTTGATAGATAAAGTATAATTTTATTTTTAGATAGATTTACATTTTTGTTTTTTATAATATATTGTAAATCATTTAGTTGTGTTTCTTTTTCTTCGAAATCCGTGTTTATTTCGATTAGTTTTTGGTCTAAGTTATCGATGAAATAAACGGATTCTTTTTTGGCAATTGCTTCATTTATTTCGAATTTAAAATCATTGACTGTTGCTATGTCTTTTGCGAGAATATGGATTTTGGCTTGCTGGGTAATCTCGTTTTCTTTCAAAAAATCTATCAATGGTTTGGCTATTATCAAAACCAAAATGATGAGTGCTAAAATTCTTAAAATGAGCAGCAGTAAGTCTTCGAATCTAAATCCTTTGGCTTTCAGTTTTTGGGTTTCTACCAACCATTTCATTGCTGCCCAGTCCACATTTCTAGCTTGTTTTTGATTCCAGAAATGAATCAAAATCGGGGCGGCAATGGCTGCTAATCCCCAAAGTATATTTGGGTTAATTAGCTCCATTTTAGCATTTTTAGTGAGTTTTTCAGGACTGCTGCTATGGAATCATGGAGTTGAAATCTATAGAAATGTACATTTTCAATTTTTAGCTCATTTTCGAGTTGGTTGAGATACTCGTTGAATGATTTCAAATAAGCATTTTTGGTTTCTTCAGGACTGAGTTCCTTTTCTTTTCCAGTTTCTAAATCCCTGAATTTTATAACCCCATCCCAATCGAAGCGAACTTCTTTTTCGCCCAATATTTGATAAAGAAGTATTTGCTTTCCGGGTCTTGACCAACGATTAATGAGTTCGTAGAATTCGTTGTCGGTTTGAAAAAAATCAGAAGCCAAAATCAGCAATTCCTTATTTTTGGACTGAAACTCAGGGAAATTTATTTTTTCAAAGTTCCAGTTTCCTTCGGCTTTGGCGTTCTCTAAGCCATACAAGATTTTCTGGAAACTCTGTTTTCCTTGACTTGCTAACAATTCCAATTTACCGTTTTTTAATGCGAAGAGATTCATTTCATCATTTTGCTTAAAACCTAAATAGGCAAATGATGCCAGAAGTATTTTGGCAAAATATAATCTTGAAACGCCATTTTCACTATAATTCATGGAACCCGAAAGGTCTATGATAAAATTTATAACGAGTGTACTTTCGGTGGCTGACTCTCTCACTTGGTGTTTTTCAGTACGTGCAAACAGTTTCCAATCGATACTTTTGGGGTCGTCGCCCGGCCTGTAATGTCGGTATTGCTCAAACTCCGCCCCAGTGCCTGATCTTTTGCTATTGTGAAGCCCAAGCACTACTTTGTCGCTCACCAGTTTGGCGGCGAGCTGTAGGTTATTGACTTTTATGAGGTCTTGGGCAAGCGACATTTATGCTATCGTAAAATGGATTTCTTAAGATTTTAATAAACTTTTTACCACATCATCTGTACTAACTCCTTCGGCTTCGGCACGGAAGTTTAGAGAAATTCTATGGCGTAAAACTGGATATGCCAGCGTATGAATATCCTCTGGAATTACCGAGAATCTACCTTTTATAATCGCTCGGGCTTTGGCACAAAGTATCAATGCCTGACCAGCACGTGGGCCGGCTCCCCATTCACACCATTTTTTGACAAACTCCGAAGTGCTGTTCTGTGGGCGTGAATTTCTGACCAAATTATTAACTTCTACGATTAGGCTTTCGTCTATATGTACTTGGCGGGTTAGTTTTTGGAGGGCTATAATGTCCTGACCATCGAATACGCTTTCAATTTTGTTTTTACGCTCGGCAGTTGTCGATTTTAAAACTTCAAGTTCTTCGTTTTCAGACGGGTAGTAAAGTTTAATGAATAGTAAAAACCTATCCAATTGAGCTTCGGGCAATGGATATGTTCCAGATTGCTCGATGGGATTTTGGGTAGCGATGATCAAAAAAGGCTTGTCCAAATCGTAATTTACACCCCCATAAGTCACTTTATATTCTTGCATAGCCTCCAAAAGGGCCGCTTGCGTTTTTGGTGGCGTACGATTAATTTCATCGGCTAAAACTATGTTGGCAAACAATGGACCTTTATTGAATTTGAAGAATTTCTTGCCTGTATCGTGGTCTTCTTCCAATATTTCAGTACCGATTATATCTCCTGGCATAAGGTCAGGTGTGAACTGAATCCTTTTGAAATCCATTTCTAAGGCTTCAGATATAGTCTTCACCATCAATGTTTTGGCGAGTCCTGGCACACCTTCGAGCAAGCAGTGCCCACCAGCTAAAAATGCAATTAATATTTCTTCAATAACCTCATTTTGGCCAACTATTACTTTGGCAATTTCTTTTTTGAGAAGTGGTAATTTCTCTACGAGTGCTTTGTATTGTTCTTTGGTTTCCAATTTATTCTAATGTGTTAATGCATAATTGATGATGTTTACCCCAAATTTGGTATTGTCTTCCGCCAGCCAGCGTTTGTTTCTAAAGTCATAATCCCATTCGCAGCCGTAGTCTTTATTGGAATACAAAATTCCAATTCTACCATTTACAGTAACGGCCTTTAAGTAGTCATGAACGAGGTCATCACCCCAGCCGTTGAGTTCAAAACTGGTGGTAGGCGGACCTTCGAACTCAAAAAATGACTTATAGATTTGATGTGTATTCGGAATCTTTTGCAGTGCCTTTTGTCCAAAAACTCGCCCGATTTCCTGCTCGAAGGATTTGGCAAAAAGTCCGTCGATGTCGTGATTGCAATCATCTACAAACAGAAAACCGCCGTTTTGAACGTACTTTTGCAAGTTATCCCTTTCAAGACTCGAAAATTCCACCAATTTATGGCCACTCAGGTAGCAAATAGGACTTCTGAAAAGGTTTTTGTCGGTCAGGAAGATGGTTCTTTCTTTTTCGTCGATGGGTATGGTGGTGTATTCGACCAGCGAATTCAATAGGTTGCTGGGCATACGTTGGTCGGTATCCCAGTCGCCGGAGTTATATTGAATACGTGTAAATACGAAAGGTTTCAAGTTTGCTTTTTCAGTTGAATTAAAAAACTACCCAATTTACACAAAAAGGCTCATTTTTTGGCAAAAAACTTGACCAATGCAGTCTAAATGACGACAAATTCTATTTTTTGTTGTTTTTTTATGGAAATTTCAAGGCTTCACTTTGAAAAAAGCAAAGATGCATTATACAACGGTAGTGCATTTATTTAGTTTTTAATCAGTTTATGGCTCTCTGATTCTTTTGAACCCAGCAGGTACAAATAATATATGCCTTGAGGCAGCGATTTTGTGTCAAGTTTTGTTGATTTTAGGTTTGAAATGTCTTTTTGAATTATTTTTCTTCCTAATTGGTCAAAAATGATGGCTTTATGGAAACCAGAAATTTCGGTCAAATTTAATTCTTCCAAAACAGGATTAGGGAAAACAGATATTCTTTTTTCCTTGGTGTTTGATAATAGAATACTTTCATCCCCTTGAACCTCTTCTATTTTTATGTTTTTAAAAAATATATTTCCGGTTTTTAGTCCAAGATCGAAGACTATTCTGGCTTTGGGGTCATCGGCAGAATTCATAACAAAACTGTAGGTGAAATTTGACTCGGTTCGGGTGACGGTAAAACCTTTATAACCCGAGTAGGCACCATAACTACCTGAGGCTTGACCAATGTAGTTGGTTATGCTTATGTCGGCATCGGCCTTTGCTTCAAATCTAACCAAGTATCTTTTGCCTTTTTTTAGCGGAATGTCATTTTTTACAAATTGTACATGCCAACCGTCTGTCGAAGCTTTTTTTATCTCAATATTAGCAGCGTTTTCTTTTAAAACGAAGTTTGCAGTGGCCGAGGATTGAACATTTAAATTCCAGTTGTTAGTATTTGTGCTGAAGTTGCTTTCGTAAATGGTGTTGGTTTTGATTTCTTTAGCAGCTGAAATTGGGTTTTTTATCAAAGCATCCAAAAGCGGTTGTAGATATTGGCCATTTGCAGGGTTGTAGATTCCGAAACCAGCACTAAATTCCCAATATGCCCAGCTAAAGCCTTGTTGTTCAAGCCATCGAGCAAGAAAGTTAGTCCAAAGTACCCTGCTGTCTAAGTCGGCTTTAGAATACGCCCCGAATTCTCCAATATGAATCGGAAGGTTATTTTGATTGGCGAATTCTTTTAAATATTTAAACTGTCCGATTATTTCATCCCTTTCTAAGTTGGTATTTTCCCATTTTGTGCCCAGCCATGGTTTGGAATTTTCTACCCATTCGGCACCTTGATGGGTGAAATTAAACGGGTCATAATAGTGTATGGTAAGGATGAGATTATTGTCAGTAGGTATTTTTAAAGATGATACACCGCTCAGGCCGCCCCAATTGGCGGTTCCCATTAAAACTCCTCTCTTGGGATTAGTTTTTCGAATTTCTTTTAAGGCATCAGCAAAAAAAGTGTTCCATTTTTCGGGCGTTAGGTTTGTATTAGGTTCGTTCATGACTTCAAACAATAGGTTTGAATCATAATCTTTAAAAAAGGTGGCGATTTGATTCCATTGGCTTATGAATTTTGCTTTTTGGGCATCGGGATTTACAAAGATGGCCTCGTGGTGGTGCATGTTTATTATTACCAAAAGGTTTTCTTTTTTTGCCAAATCTACAACAGTTTTAATCCTTTCTAGAAAGGTAGCGTTAATGGTGTACGGCTCGTTTTGTTGGCATCTTTCCGGCACATCCCACCTGATAGGGATTCTTACGTGATTAAATCCCAAGGATGAAATTCGCTTGAAATAGTCATCCTTAAACGGATTTCCCCATTCGGTTTCTGATGGTGCCTCAAACATATTACCCATGTTTATGCCTTTCCCTAGTTTTTTGTTGAGGTCATGGATGGGCGTTTGGGCAATAGCCATTTGAAAGAATAGGATGAGCAACACTAGGACTTTGTACATTCAATACTTTTGTTTTGATTTTAAAAATACTAATCTTAGATTTAATTAGTTAAGTTTTTTTTGAATCTATTGACTAAATTATCATTAAATGAGTAAATAATATATTTTTTAGAAACAAAAAAGCAAGACTTGAAAAAGTCTTGCCCATATTAAAAGATAATTTTAGAGTATCTTATACCGCATCGCTCAAGCTTGAGAAAGTAAATTCTCTGATTTTCATCGGAGGAATCATGTAGTTTTGATTTGATTCTGTACTCACTACTCTTTCAGAAACACCGAGGGTTTCTAAGTTATTTAGCATAATGATCGGACTTTCATTAAACCTCAAGTTTTTGATGGGATGCTTTATTTTGCCGTTTTCAATATAAAAAGTTCCGTCGCGGGTAAGGCCTGTTAACAAGAGCGTTTGAGGGTCAACCGGGCGGATATACCAAAGTTTAGTTACCAATATGCCTCTTTTGGTGCTTTTTATCATTTCTTCCAAACTTGCTTTTCCTCCATCCATGATCATGTTGTTGGGAAAGGGTACGGGTTTTACACCTTTTTCTTTGGCCCAGAAAATAGAATAGGCCAAATTTTTAACCACTCCTTTGTCTATCCATTTGAGTTTTTGTTGGGCTTGGCCATCAGCAGACCACGGCGAGGCTGGGAGTTCGGGATGGTTTGGGTCGGAGTAAAAAGTGACGGCTTCGTCCACTATTTTTTCACCAAGTTTGGTTTTGCCGCCTGGTTTACTGAAAAACGAACGCCCCTCGTCAGCACTGCGGGCATCCATACCGAAGAAAATATTTTCTAGTAAAACTGCGGCCGCAGTAGGCTCCAGAATAACGGTATATTTGCCTGGTTCTATGGCTTGTGCACTTGCCGATGCCTTGGCTTTTTGGAGGGCCACTTTTGTAGCAGCGGCAGTGTCCAATTTATTGAAATCGCTATAGCCTTTTGCAACATAGCCGGAGCCTTTGCCGTCTTCGGTTCTTACTGTAAGTGAGAAGTTTACGTTGGTGGAGGCGTAGTAGGCAAATAAACCTTTTGAATTCATGATGGCCGTGTAGCCATGTTGGTCTTCTAGAAATCCCGCACCTACAAGTTTCTCATTTCGGCACAATTCCAAACTCTGTGCCACTTTGGAGGCTCTTTTGTCGGGATTTATGGTGGCTGTTGACTCAAAATACCCATTGGCTTTCATGTAGGTTTGTGGGTCTACGAGGCCTTCGTATTCTGGATTTTCAGGGGCTAGTTTTGCTAATTCTTCAGCTCTTTTTACGACTTTCTCGAGAGAGGCATCGTCGAACTCATCAATAGATGCAGAGCCCACTTTATTGCCAAATGCGGAGGTTACGGCTATGTTTTTGTTAGTTAATCCACCAGCTGTGGATACTTCGTTTCTGGCATAACGGATATTGCCTCGTTGTTCGCCAGATATATTTATGATACATTCGTCTGCTTTGGAGTAGCTCAGAATTTTGGTTAGCAAGGCCTTGGCTTCTTCTTCTGTTAATATTATTTTCATATGTTTATAGTTTACCGCAAAGTCGCAAAGACGCTAAGAAATAAGCATTTCTCTGTGTGTCTAAAGACTAAGTCATGAATGTTTCATTTGTTTTGTTCTTTTTTGATGATTTTAAACTTAGGATTTGAATAATCAAAATTCCAAATGCTGCGAATTTTCGGTTTTTTGTTAAATTAGTTTGAACTTTTGATTCACTGAATAACTTACAATTAACTAATTAAATCTTCCTTCCTGTATTAATAACATTTACGCCGTCAAATCTTGCTGTAGAACTACCGTGTGAAACGGCACTTGATTGAGACGGTTGGCCTTTCCCATCAAAAAATGAACCACCCAAACGATAGTCTCTATCGTCACAGATTTTACTGCAAGAATTCCAAAATTCCTGTGTATTAGACTGATATGCAACGTCTTTCAGCATTTCGCCAATTTTCCCATCTTTGATTTCGTAGTATAACTGACCGCCAAACTGGAAGTTATAGCGTTGCTGATCAATCGAAAACGAGCCATCACCTATGATATAAATTCCTTTTTTTACGTCTTTTATCATTTCTTCTACCGAAAGAGGCGTTTTGCCAGGAGCCAAAGAAACGTTGGCCATACGCTGAAACTGTACGGACGACCAGCTGTCTGCATAGCAACAGCCGTGCGATTCTGTTTCGCCAATGATGTGGGCTTGGTCACGAATGGCTTGATAATTTACAAGCGTGCCATCTTTTATTAAATCCCATTGTTTGGTTTTAACACCCTCGTCGTCCCAACCAACTGCACCTAATGAACCAACCTGGGTTTTGTCGGCAAAAAGTGTAACCTCCTTGCTGCCATAGTTGAAGTTTTTGGATTGCCACTTATCCAAGGTAGCAAAGGATGTTCCTGCAAAGTTAGCTTCATAGCCCAATACCCTGTCGAGCTCAAGTGGGTGTCCAACTGACTCATGGATGGTCAACCAGAGGTGAGAAGGGTCTAAAACCAAATCATATTTACCTGCCTCGACAGACTTGGCAGAGAGTTTAGCCTTGGCTTGTTGAGCAGCAGCTATGGCATCTTCAAGCATATCATAGCCTTTATTGTATCTGGTGGTTATTCCAGTTATTTTATCTTTCGGGTTGGTTTGTAGGTATTCATAGCCCATTCCCATAGGGGCACTGAGAGCATCGCGGGTTTCAAATTTGCCTGATTTTGGGTCAATACAAGTTACGTTGAAAATGGGCCAGGTACGGTGAATGTCTTGGTCTACATAGCTACCATCTGAGGAGGCAAAATACTTTTGTTCATTTACCAAGAATAGGATAGAATTAACATAGTTTGCTCCATTTTTCATGGCGGCGTCGTTTACGCCGAGAAGTAGATCCACTTTTTCTTGGATAGGTACCTCAAATGCATTTTTAATGATAGGTGTTTTCCAACTGACCTGACCAAAACCTTTTTGGGGTGCTAAGCTAACAGGCTCCTTCATTAGTTTGGCATTGGCTTTTGCTATGGCTACGGCCTCTTCAGCAGCACGAGCAGTGTCGGCTTCTGATTTGGCATCTACTACAGCCGCAAAACCCCAGCAGCCATCGGCAATTACTCTTACACCTACGCCATAAGATTCGGTGTTAACGATATTTTGCACTTTGTCTTCTCTTGTAACCACAAATTGGTTAAGGTATCTACCAATACGGATGTCGGTATAAGTGGCTCCTTTTGATTTGGCAGCATTTAGGGCCGCATCTGCCAGGCGTTTTTTTACGGCTACATCCATGGAGCCATTGAGTAGGGCTTCATAGGAAACATTGTTTCCCATAACAGGAATATTGGGCAGCATGGCCGCACCCATGCCAAGACCTGATAATTGAAGGAAATCTCGTCTTTTCAAAATAAATAGCTTTTAGATTAGAAATGAATATGAGGTAAATATATATCAAATCAAAGATGAAAACAACGATCGAATAGTTGCAATTATATAAGTGGATAAAATTGCAGGTTGAGAGGAGGTGGTTTTCAGGATTTTTAATGGAAGATTCCAATAGAAATAATTGAACCTATGGATAAAAAGTAATTTCATCTTTAGTAAACAAAGAAATCTCTAAAAAACTGTAAATCTCACAAAAGAGGAGTTGAAAGCAAAATTGTCGAAACCTTGAAAATCCTCAAGCTCCTTTGAAGAAACCGTTCGTAGAATGCAGTGGAGGGCTCTGAAATCGTCTTTCCAATTGTTTTTTTACCTTCTTCATAGGTTCTGTTATAATACGGAATGTCTACTTCGTAGATTCTGATTCCTTTTATCCCTGATATTTTGGCAGTAACCTCAGGCTCAAATCCGAAGCATTTTTTTGCCTTTATTGCGTAAAATTAGATTTTAAGTCTTTTAATAATAGGTAGTTGTGGGGCCCTTATTTTTATTTGTGTACTACAGATTTTATTTAGGCTATATTTTTTGTCTTTAACGTTTGATATGTTTTTGTCGTGTACTTAAAGAAAAACGGTAAAAGTTTTATAACTTTAATATCGTATATTTATGTTAGGAACCTTTTGGAGATTGTTCCAAACTTAGTTGAAATTTAAGAGATTTTACTTGAATTGATTCTGTTTTCTATTTCTGACTTTATTTTCTTTTGCATTTTCTGAAGATTTTCAAAGTTACTTACTTTTTTCATTCTGGTTTCAGATTCTAATAGTCCTA
>CAMCYZ010000005.1 GCA_945885545.1 Spirosoma fluviale | reverse complement strand
CAGACGATTGAGCTAAAAAAACATCTTCTAGCGTTTACAGACCAATATCGAGGATCGAAAAATGGCAAAATCTACAGCACTTGGTTGGGTAAAAATATGCCAAAAGAACAAGACGTTTGTGCATTACTGAATCTGATGTATTTGTTTTTCAAGCACCAAGTAGAACTTGACTCTACAGACCATAACACCCTAGAATTCATCGGTAATGCTGTAAAACAAATCGCTAAAAATCCATTCCAAATAGCTCGGCATTACGGAAACCCCGCACTCATCATTTACCATTATGCACGTTTTATGGCTGACTTTTCATTTCCAGCGTTAGATAAAAGAAAAGCAGAACTGATAGGCATTTCGTACGAGATAATGGCAAAAGAAAAAAGTGCACTTTTTAGAATGCTTTTGGAAACCGCACTTTTAAAGTTTGGAGAAAAAAGAAATAAAATCGAAATAAATTTAAACCCTGAAAAGCAATTTTACTCATTTATAGGAGCTCCTTTTGCACCATTTCAAAATCCCGCAAGCCGACTCATTGCTAAAAATCAATGGTCACAGATATTCTGGAAGTCGGAAATCCATGAGTTGGCTTTGAGATTAGAATACTTGTGTTTGTTTAACGACTAGTACAATCAAAAAACACGCAACAAAGCCACGGCAATAAATAATTTTTTACAAAATTTAATTGTACATTTGAATAGCAATTATAACAACATGACAAAAAAGCTCTAATTGATAAAACCTTGGAAGTAATACAAAAACTCCCAAATGATCAAGTAAATGAAGTTTCTAACTTTGCCGACTTTTTGTATAAGAAATATGAGGATAATTTAATTTTGGAAAATATTTCTAAGATTGCCTCAGAGAGTCAAAGCTTTAAGTTTTAAGACGAAGAGGAAGATTTATATAAACCAAGCGACCTCAAAACTGTTTTTAATGAAAAAGGGTGATATAGTTCTCATACCCTTCTCTTTTACAAATTTAAAGGGAAACAAACTAAGACCTGCACTAATTTTGGTTAATTCTGAGACGGACATAACTGTTTGTTTTATCACTACCCAATTGAAATGGAAAGAAGCTACCGATTTAGAAATATCCCCATCCACAAGAAATGGAATAAAAAAGAATACTCTGATTAGGGTTTCCAAAATTGCAACATTAGATAAGGCACTTGCTTTAGGGAAATTAGGCGATTTGGATGTTGAACTAGAAGATGAATTAAATAAAAACCTAAAGCTATTATTTATTCTTAATTGAGATTTGTTTCAGTGATTTTGAGACAATAAATAGTTAAATTTGCGTTTTGATTACAAAAAAACTTACAAAATGCGTGTTAAATTCCTACTAGTAATTGCAGTTTTTGCGGTTATTCTTAGCTCCTGCGGCGAAAACAAACCCGATGTAAAAGTAGAAATCCGGCGATTTGAAAGAGAGCTGATGGCCGTAAAAAGCCAGCCTGAAATGGCAACACTGTTACAAAAAAACGAAAATATCGTAAAATCTCTCTATAGAACTTTCCCGGATGATACAGCATTTGTTTCGCACCTGTATTATTTGGCTTCTCATCCCGAAACCCGCAAATTATACGAGCAGACACAGAAAGAATTTGGAGAATTGGAAGATATGCAAAAAGAACTAGAAGGAGCTTTTGCCAATATAAAATCCAATTATCCCGAATTTAAAGAACCCAAGATAGTCACCACCTTTACTGGTCTCGAAAACGACCTCTTTGTTTCTGATACCTTGATAATCATTGCATTGGAATCATTCCTCGGACCAAAAGCACTTTACAGACCCGATCAGCCCAACTATATCCTGAAGCGATATTCAAAAGAATATATTGTGCCTACAATTATCAGATACCTGTCCAATTCTTACAATAAGCTCGACCCTAAAGACCAATCTTTCTTGGCCGACATGCTGTTTTTTGGAAAATCGTTGGAGTTTACTAAGGAGATTTTACCCAACACTACTGACTCGCTCATCATAGGATATTCAGAACAAGAACTCACCGAAACTTGGGAAGCACAAGATTTGGTGTGGGCCCATGTGGTAGATAAAAACCTACTGTATAACCCCAATCCACACCTCAAAGAGAAGTACTTTGGAGAAAGACCTTCAGTGCCCGAAATAGGCCCAAAATGCCCTGGACGTATAGGACAATGGCTGGGCTGGAGGATAATCCAGCGTTACCGAACCGAAAACCCCAAAGTAACGTTTCAAGAATTAATGGCAAATGATAAGCCAGGGGACATCCTGAGGCAGTCGAAATATAGAGGATAGATAGAAAAAGAATAATGGCAAAGGGCAGACATGGTGCTGGCGTAGATTTAGCACCCGAAGATAAAAAAAAACTAAGTAAAGACGGATTGAAAAAAGCGATTGCTCTTTTCAAATTTACATTACCTTACAAAAACACCTACATTATTGGTATGTTGTTTTTGGTATTTTCTACAGTTACTACCATGGTTTTTCCGCTATTGATAGGCGAAATGACCAAAGTGATGGAAGGCAAATCGCAGTACAACATCAATCAAGTGGCTGCTTTCTTTGCAGTAATATTGGTAGCTCAAGGCATTTTTTCGTTTTTTAGGGTATATTTTTTCTCTATTGTGAGCGAAAAAACCGCCGCCGATATTCGCAAAATTGTTTACGATAAATTCATTACTTCTCCCATCTCGTTTTTTGAAAACAACCGCGTTGGCGATCTCATGAGTCGCATTACGTCGGATGTTTCGGCTATACAGAGTGTACTATCTACTACTTTAGCGGAGTTCTTCAGGCAAGTGGCCACGTTGGTGATAGGTATAGCCATGTTGATTTATATTTCGTGGAAGCTCACTTTGTTTATGTTGGCAACCTTTCCGATAATCGTGGTAGCGGCTTTGGTTTTTGGAAAATATATCAGAACCATCTCTAAAAAAGTACAAGAAAAACTAGCGGAAGCCAACGTCATTGTGGAGGAATCGTTGCAATCTGTTTCCATCGTAAAGGCATTTACCAACGAAAAACTAGAGTCTAACAGATTCTCAAAATCCGTTGGAGAATCTGTTACCTTGGCACTCAAAGCCGCCACTTTACGCGGGGGATTCATTACGTTCTTCATTATAGGGCTCTTTGGAGGCATCGTGTTGGTAATATGGTTTGGAGGAAATTTGGTGATAGAAAAAGAGATTTTAATAGCCGACCTTATTACATTCCTTACCTTAACCATTTTCATAGGAGGTTCTATGAGCGGCCTGGGAGATTTGTATGCTCAACTTCAAAGAACCGTAGGAGCGTCAGAAAGAATATTGGAAATTTTGGAAGAAAAATCTGAAGTAGATATTGAAAAAGAAAAAGTCCTGAATCCGATTGAAGGAAACATATCTTTCAAAAACGTTAAATTCAGTTATCCTTCTAGAAAAGACGTGGAAGTGCTGAAAGGAATAAATTTAGAAATAGTGTCTGGCAAAAAAATAGCTTTGGTTGGACATTCTGGAGCTGGAAAATCGACAATAGTGCAATTGCTTATGAAATTCTACCCCGACTTTCAAGGCGAAATATTGATTGACGGACACGACATAAAGGCTCAAGATGTCACTTATCTCAGACAAAACATAGCCATAGTGCCGCAAGAAGTCATATTGTTTGGAGGTACCATATTCGAAAACATTGCCTACGGAAATCCTGCCGCTAGTGTAGAAGAAGTAGAATCAGCGGCTCGCAAAGCCAATGCTTTCGAGTTTATTGAGAAATTTCCAGACAAATTTGAAACCATAGTGGGCGACAGAGGCATCAAACTCTCTGGAGGTCAAAGGCAAAGAATAGCCATAGCTAGGGCAATATTGAAAGACCCTGCCATATTACTCCTCGACGAAGCTACTAGTGCATTGGATTCTGAATCGGAGAAATTGGTACAAGATGCACTGAACGAACTCATGAAGGGTCGTACTGCTATTATCATTGCACACAGATTGGCCACTATCCGCAATGCCGACCAAATATATGTATTGAAAGACGGCATAATCGCTGAATCGGGTACGCACGAAAGTTTGATTTTGAAAAACGAAGGAATTTATGCAAATTTGGTAAAAATGCAGTTTGATATAGTTTCTTACGAAATGGTTTAAAATGGAAAACAACGCACTCGGCATCTTACGCCAATATGACCTCAGACATACCGACACCCGAGAGAATATACTTAATGGTTTTCTTCAAAAATCGTCGGCTCTGTCGCATGGAGACATCGAAACCTACCTTACTGATGGATTTGATAGGGTGACGATTTACCGAACGCTCAAGACATTTCTCGACAAGGGAATCATTCATAAGATACTAGACGACAACGGCGGTGTGAAATATGCACTTTGTAAAGACCAGTGTGCCTTGGGACACCACCACCACGACCACGTGCACTTCAAGTGCTCAGCCTGCAACGAGACTTTCTGCTTAGAAAAATTTCTGATACCAGAAATCATACTTCCAGAGGGTTACCAAAGAAAAGAAATCAATGTATTGGTGCAAGGAACTTGCCCCAAATGCAATTAAAAACAGTAAAATGTATCAAATAAAAGAAGCAAAGTTTAATAAAAGTGCCTCCAAAGTAGAGCATTGTCCGCAAGATGAGCTGCCCGAAATCGCATTTATCGGTAGGTCAAATGTAGGAAAATCCTCCTTGCTGAATATGCTTACGGGCGTAAAAAACCTTGCAAAAACCTCCTCAACTCCAGGCAAAACGCAACTTATCAATCACTTTCTGATTGATAACAAATGGCATTTGGTAGATTTACCCGGCTATGGCTACGCCAAAGTGCCGATTTCGGAAAAAGCCAAATGGGAAAAAATGACTTGGGATTATTTACTTCAGAGACCTAACCTCTTGTATGTTTTTGTTTTACTGGACATTAGACTTTCACCACAAAAAAAAGACTTAGAATTTATACAAAAGCTAGGCGAAAATGGAGTTCCTCTGAAACTAGTTTTTACCAAAGCCGACAAAGTGAAGACCATGGAAGGTCAGAAGAATATCACCGATTTTATGGGGTCTCTGTCAGAAACATGGCAGATATTGCCCGAGTACTTTATAAGTTCGGCGGAAAGAAAAACAGGCAAAACAGAAATATTAGGATTAATAGAAGAGATAATCTTCCCTAATTATTAATTTATTTTAATTTATATTTGCAGAAAATTTTATAAATCATAGGAATGGCGACAGAATATTTGGGAATAGACGTTGGCGGGACAAATGTTAAAATGGGTATTGTAAATGCCGAATCAGGGAACATAACAAAATTTTACAGTCACGACACAGGATCATGGAGAGCAACAGGACATTTTGTAGATAATCTAGGTGATGCTATAGCTGTTCAACTCAAAGAAAACCCCGAAGTCAAAAAAATCGGAATCGGAGTGCCCGGTCTTATATCTCGTGATAGATCAACTTTGATGGAAATCACTGCCATTCCTGAAACTGACGGCACACCTATCATTCCATTACTAAAGAAAAGATTCCCGGAGCATGATTTTTTCCTAGAAAATGATGCAAATGCCGCAGCACTAGGCGAATACTACTTTGGTGAAGAAAAATTGCCAGAAGATTATATATTTGTAACACTTGGCACTGGCGTAGGTGGTGCTGCTATAATAGATAAATTGGTGTTTAAAGGGGGTGGCGGAAATGCTATGGAACCCGGCCACATGCCATCTGTAAACGGTAAAGTATTGGAAAGAAACATAGGCAAAAACGAGCTTTTAGACTTAGCTAATAAAATGCGTGGCGAGTTTAATGGTGAGACAAGACTACCAAGCGATGGCTCTATTTCTACTACTGGTTTAGTAGCGGCTGCCTCAGATGGTGACGTACTTGCACTTCAAATATTCGACGTGGTAGGAACTTTATTGGGCGATGGATTGGTTTCAATGATTAGAATTCTTGACATCACCACCATTCTTATCGGAGGTGGACTATCGGCTTCATTTGAATATATCATGCCAGCCGTAAACCGTCAATTAAACTACTGGCTAACACCTTATTATATGAAAACATTAGAGATTAAAAGAGCTACTTTGGCAAATGACGCAGGTCTGTTAGGTGCTGCAAGCTTGTGCTTTTAATTGGTAAAATATTTTAAGAAACGTCTCATTTTAAAAGATTTGAGGCGTTTTTTATTTAATTACAATTCTAAAAACAACCGCTTAATGGCTAGGACGCCAAGAAAAAACTCAATTACGTGTCCTTAAAAAACTTATGCGTTCGTTTGTAAAACTTAATAGCTTTGGCCCGTAACTCCTACCCCATTTACTCGCACGAATATTTTATGGCCAAAGCCTTAGACTTAGCCATGGATGCCTATGAAAAAGACGAAGTACCTGTGGGTGCCATTGTAGTAGCAGAAGGCAAGACAATTATAGGAAAAGGAGTAAACCAAACTGAGCAATTACACGACGTAACAGCCCATGCCGAAATATTGGCCATAACAGCAGCATCCAACTTTTTGGCTGCAAAATATCTCAAAAACTGCACACTTTACGTAACCCTTGAGCCTTGTGTAATGTGTGCCGGAGCCTTGGCTTGGTCACAAATTGACCGAGTGATTTTTGGAGCTTATGACAAGAAAAAAGGTTTTACTCTAATTCATCAGCCCATTCTACACCCCAAAACCGATGTTATTGGAGGAATTCTGCAGTCAGAATCAGAAGCCTTGCTGAAAAGCTTTTTCAAAAAATTAAGATTAAAACATTTGTGACATTTGTCATTTGAATCCGAAGCTACTTAGAAGACTTTTGCAAAAAAAGAAATGACTTTAGCATACTTCATAGCTGCCATCCTAATTCTACACTTTGTGGTGGGTATTGCATATTTGATTTACAAAATCAATACCTCAAAGCCCAATAATGACTTGAAAAAAGAAAACGAATAATGTTCTAATTTTTGAATTGCTTCATTTTTCTTCAAGAAAAATAGATTCTTTTGGAAGTATTTAGCGATATCTGTTCTAAAATCAATAGATACCGCTATTTATTGAGTTACTAATCAGCGATAACTATACATATTTTATAGTTATCGCTATTTTTATTATTCATAATCAGCGACAATTATACTATTTTATATAGATATCGCTATTTATAACACATAAAAATAGCGATAAATAAAATATTATTTACTTTTGAATCATAATTGAATGATTATGAGCACAATAGGAAGAAAAAAAGAGAAAGAAGAGTTTAAGGACTTTATGAATTCTGGCAGGTCAGAATTTGTAGTAGTATATGGACGAAGAAGAGTTGGAAAAACATACCTCATAAAACAATACTTTTAAAACAAATTTACTTTTTATTCAACTGGCCTAGCTGATGAAAAATCTAGTGTTCAGTTGGCCAATTTTAATGCTGCACTAAAACAAAACCCTTTTTATGAAAACCAAAAAGATGCAGACAATTGGATGGATGCATTCAAAAACCTCATAGGCATACTAGAAAAAACAGAGAACGAAACAAAGGTAATATTTATAGATGAATTGCCATGGATGGACACAAGAGACGCTGGACTGATACCTGCAATAGATTACTTTTGGAACAGTTGGGCAAGTGCTAGAAATGACATAAAACTAATAGTTTGTGGCTCAGCGGCATCCTGGATGATAGATAAACTCCTAAAAAACACAAAAGGACTTTACAATAGAGTTACCAACAAAATAAAGCTGAAACCATTTTCGCTAAAAGAAACAAAAGAATACCTAATAGCGAATGGCGGAAATTATGATAATTATCAGATCATAGAAATCTACATGGCCTTAGGGGGAGTTCCGTATTACTTAAACTATATAAAACAAAATGAAAGTGCCGCTCAAAACATAAACAGATTGTTTTTTGGAGAACAAGCAAAACTTAGAGACGAATACAATCTACTATTTGCCTCATTATTTAAAAATTATCAAAAACATACTGCCATAATAGCTGCTCTTTCGACAAAGAAAAAAGGCTTGTTTAAAAATGAAATAGTAAAGGCAACAAATATTAAAGATGGCGGAACGCTAACAAAATTATTAGAAAGAACTCGAAGCGAGTGATTTCATCAGGAAATATGCTATGCCAGGCAAAAAAACAAGAAATAACATGTACCAGCTAACAGACAACTTCACTTTGTTTTTTAAAAATTTTGTAGAAAACTCAAACGCTTCCGAAGATAACCTGTGGATAAATTCAATAAATACACCACAATATTATACCTGGGCTGGAAACGCTTTTGAAATAGTATGCCTTATTCATACACAAGAAATTAAGAAAGCTCTAGGCATATCAGGAATCCAAACAACAACTTACGCTTGGTCAAACTCAAAAACACAAATTGATTTGATTTTTGACAGAAAAGACAACGTGATAAATTTAATAGAAATAAAATTTTCAGATGATAAATTTACCATTTCAAAAGACTATGAGGCCAAACTACTTCATAAATTAACCGAATTTAAAGAATCTATAAAAACCAAAAAAGCCATTTGGCTTATATTGCTCTCCACTTATGCCTTAGCTTCAGTAAATAATACTCGAGCTATACATACTAATTTGAAAATGGATGTATTATTTGAGTAATAAACCGTATTGACAAAAATAAATTTACGAATAAGAGCGGTAAAATCCTATTTTTTTCATCCCATTCGAACACATTTTAAAAAACTGATGTTAAACACTTATAGATAGAAAAACAAGTTTAACGAAATACAATTATGGCTTTTACATTAGCACCCCTTCCTTACGCAAACGATGCTCTAGAACCACATTTTGATGCACTAACCATGGAAATTCACCATGACCGTCATCACCAAGCTTATGTTACAAATCTTAATGCAGCCATTGCTGGAACAGATTTGGAAGGTAAGACCATTGAAGAAATTTTGGCTAATATCAGCAAAGCTCCAATGCCAGTAAGAAACAACGGAGGTGGGCATTATAACCATGATTTGTTCTGGAATATTCTTGCTCCGCAAGGAGTGGGTGGCAATCTTTCGGGCCCTTTAAAAGAAGCAATTATTGCCGCTTTTGGTTCTGTAGATGATTTCAAAACTGTATTCAAAACCGCTGCAACAACAAGATTTGGATCAGGTTGGGCATGGTTAATCGCCAAAGAAGACGGCTCAGTTGCTGTAACTTCTACGCCAAACCAAGACAATCCTTTGATGGACATTTCAGAAGTAAAAGGCACGCCGCTTTTGGGACTTGATGTGTGGGAACATGCCTATTATTTAAAATTCCAAAACAAACGTCCTGACTATGTGGACACTTTCTGGACATTGGTAAACTGGAACGCCGTAGAAGCTAGATATGCGGCTGCAAAGAAATAAAATTTAGATATTTAAAGTTTAAGGAGGGCGGACGTTTGTCTGCCCTTTTTTTGTAAAATAAAAACTCAAATATTTTGATTTATAAAATTCCTGGCTACATTTGTGATATGAAATTATTAAACAACGTAGCAAATAAAAGTTGGTGGCGTTCTTCTCTATTGAGTTGAGCAACATTCCGCTATGTGGTTTTATACATAATTACGGCTTGCTGTTCAAAACGGCAAGCCGTTTTTTTTGTGGCTTCAGCTCCGCTCAGCCACCAAAGTGTAACAATAGCTTAGCCACCAAAATGTGGCAATAGCTCAGCCGCCAAAATATAGAAATAAAACAGTACCCATAGCGTAGACAAAGATCAGAAACCAAAATATAGGCTTAACTTAGACATCAAAGTCGCCGATAAATTAGAATAATTTTAATACATAAAAAAGATTTACCCACTGTGGCTGATTAAAGTCACAGGAAAAAAAGTTAAGAAAAATTACACTATGAAATTTAATATTACAAGCAGAAGCAAAAGATTATTGGCAGATACACTAACTCCAGTAAGTATTTTCCTCCGGATAAGAGAGCAGTTTCAGCTTTCAGTTATTCTAGAAAGTGCTGATTATCATGCCATGCACAATAGTTTCAGCTATATCGCCTGCGACCCGATAGCTTCGTTTGTCTTAGACAACGACGAAGTTACGCAGTCGTTTCCAGATGGCACAACTGAGAAGTTCAAGTTGGCCACTCGAAAAGATGCTGTAAATGCTCTTCAAACCTTTGCGGGCAGATTTAATCCTTCAGATAATGAACATTCTTTTATTTCAAATGGGCTTTTTGGACATATTACTTATGACTCCGTTGAATATTTTGAAGATATCGAAATTCAAGAAAAAAGTCAAGAAACTGCAATTCCTCAAATACTTTACAGAGTTTACAGATACGTGATTGCTGTCAATCATTTCAAAGACGAGCTTTTCCTGTTTGAACACGCCTATGCCAAAGACGGCGAAGAAGCCAAATTTAAGGAAGATGGTCTTGACACCCTAGAGTTTTACGTAAAAAACCCGAAAAGGACTTCGAGTAATTTCTCAAAAAAAGGTGATGAACAAACCAATATCAACGATGCAGATATGGTAAAAATCATTGAAAAATGCATCAAACATTGTTTGCGTGGAGACGTATTCCAAATAGTACCGTCTAGGAGATTTTCGCAAGAATATACGGGTGACGACTTCAATGTTTACCGGGCATTGCGTAGTATTAATCCATCTCCTTATTTGTTTTACTTTGATGGCGGAGATTATCACATTTTCGGCTCAAGTCCTGAAAAACAAATATTTATAAAAGACGGACAAGCAGAAATCCACCCGATTGCTGGTACGTTTAGGCGTACAGGAGACGATGCCAAAGATGCTGAATTGGCACGACAACTACACGCAGATCCAAAAGAATCTGCTGAACATGTGATGTTGGTAGATTTGGCCCGGAACGACCTTTCTCGCAGCTCAGACAAAGTACAAGTGGACATCTTCAAAGAGGTTCAGTTTTATAGTCATGTGATACATTTGGTATCTAAAGTAACAGGACACATGACCGAAGGCACCAACCCATTACAATTAGTAGCAGATACTTTTCCTGCAGGCACACTCTCAGGCTCGCCCAAACACATGGCCATGAGTTTAATAAACGAAATGGAGCCTACCAACCGCAGTATTTATGGAGGAGCTATAGGTTTTATGGATTTCAAAGGCAATTTTAATCATGCCATTGCTATCCGAACATTTTTAAGCAAAAACAATACTTTGTACTTTCAGGCAGGAATGGGTGTAGTAGCAAAATCAGTGATAGAAACCGAAATGGCTGAAATTCATTTGAAGCTTGGAGCATTGAGGAAGGCTATAGAAATGGCAGGTGATATTTGAAATCAAAAAACAAGGTTATAGTTTTTCTGAAAATATAATAGAGATGAACACATTACTAAAAAAACTAAATTTTAAGGAGCATAAAAAGATAGACATACTTAATGCACCTGAGGAGTTTTCGGAGCAAATAAAAGATTTCTCTAATTATTTAGAGGTGAGTGATAAACTATCAGTCGAAAAAGTTTCGTTTATTTTGGCATTTGTAAAAGAACAAGCTCAAATAGACGATTTAGGACCAAAAATAGATGCTATTCTAGATAAAGACGGATTGTTTTGGTGGGCATATCCAAAAGGAAGTTCAAAGAATTACAAATGTGATTTTAATAGAGATACAGGTTGGCAAATAATGGGAAAATTGGGCTATGAATCTGTGAGAATGGTGGCCATTGACGAAGACTGGAGTGCCTTGAGGTTTAGAAAAGTGGAATTTGTGAAAATTATGACGAGAGACAAAAGTTGGGTGTTGACAGAGGAAGGAAAGAGGAAAACAAAGAATAAATAAAGCTGGAAGTTTTAAATAAATAAAATGAAAATATTAGTACTAGACAATTACGACTCATTTGTGTACAACTTGGTGTACATTCTCAAAGATTTGGGAGGTGATGTGGACGTGATCAGAAACGACAAAATTTCTGTTGAAGACGTTAAAAAATACGATAAAATTATGCTTTCTCCTGGCCCAGGCATACCTGAGGAAGCTGGAATAATGATGGATTTGTTGGTCGAGTATAAAACCACCAAAAGCATTTTTGGCGTGTGTCTTGGCCATCAAGCTATTGCAGAAGCCTTTGGCTCCAAGCTACATAATATGGATGACGTTTTACACGGAGTAACCACAAAATGCATCGTAAAAGACGAGTCCGAATTGTTGTTCCGAGGAATTCCAAATTCATTTGAAGTTTGCCGCTATCATTCCTGGACAGTTGTGCCTGAAACCATGCCTGCAGACCTTAAAATCACGGCAATTGACGAAAAAGGTTATGTCCTAGGCGAATCTCACCAAAAGTATGATATCAGAGGAGTACAGTTTCACCCCGAAGCATATCTTACTGAACATGGTGTAAAAATGGTTGAAAATTGGATGAAAAATTGATTTCTTCCAATTCCCCACGTCCAATAACTATTCATTATAGTACAAATCCTTTATAAAAACATTGACTTGCTTTAGTTCCACTACTGAGAGACGAAGCTAGTCTTTGATATAATTTGAGGTGGCTTATTAAAATCCTCCTACTTGCTCATGCTTGAAAATCTGAGAAAAAAGTGAGGGTAGTGTCTATGAATTTTGTGGTCCACTTTTCGTATCCTACTATGGGTTCTACAAATTGAGTAGCACTCGAACTCATATCAACCAAAAGACCTAATGTTTTTTTACTCAATATTAGGACTTTAGCAGAATTTAAAGCGTGTAATTACCTGCTTTTTAATTTTACAGTTTTGTGCAAAACCACTTCTGAAAGCTTTGAATATATTATATTTGTGCATTAATAACCGTATATAATTTGTTGTTTGGCTTTTTAAAGAAAAAACCGGTTTCTACTGTACAAACCTCCACTGTAAAACTTGAGAACTTGCTTTCAGCAAAGATTCCCGAGTCTGCCATTCCCTATGTCTTGAGACTTTGGGCAGAACACCCTTTTAATTTCGCCATTTCAAGGTCGAGAAAAACTTGCCTAGGCAACTACCGTTTTAAAGACAATCAGCATTATATTTCCGTCAATACCGACTCCAACTGCTACTCTTTTTTGGTAACATTGATCCATGAAATAGCACACCAGCATGTTACGCTCAAGGCCAGATTGTTCAGAAGCCGACCCGCCCCGCACGGCATTGAATGGAAAACCACTTTTTCACAATTAATGTCTCCTTTGCTAACTACGGAGGTTTTTCCAGACGAAATACTTAAAGTGCTCAAAAGACACATGATAAATCCTGCAGCCTCGTCCACAAAGGACCCAGAACTGGTAAAAGTATTGGGCATTTTAGACGAAAATGAAGACGTTGAGGGATTTGTATTGTCAGAAATACCAACAGGTAAGATATTTGTATTCAAAAACAAAAAATACAAAAAAATAGAAAATCGAAGAACACGAACACTTGTAGAATGCCAATCCTCAAAGAAAAAGTATACCATAGCTTCCTATGCCCCCATTCAAATAATTGACTGATTCTGATACCAAATTTAACCCAAAAACGTTTTTAAAAAGACGTACCATGAACCATTTATGAGACTTACCCTATTTCTTTTCTTGATGAGCAGCTTTGGCCTTTCGGGCCAAAAATCAGTGCTATCAGAAGGCGAATGGATAAAGGTGAGTGTAAACAAATCTGGTATTTACAAAATTGACCTTGCATTTTTGAAAAAAAATGTGGCCAACTTCAAATCAATAGACCCACAGAAAATTCGCATTTTTACTGGCACCATAAAAGCCCTTCCTCAAGCCAACAGTACCGACAGAATTCAAGACTTGAGACAAATTCCTGTTAAATGTAATGATACCGACCGTAAGCTCGATACCTCCGATGAAGTTCTTTTTTATGGAGAATCTCCGCATGAAGAGTATTACGACACCATAAGCACTAAACTAAAGCACAAACTTAATCCCTACGCTAACGAAAACTTCTACTTCATAAATTTCAACAAGGAAGACGCCCTAAAATTGGAAACTTTATCTTCTTTGCGTTCGAGTAATCCAACAGTTTCAAAACTCACATTTTACAATTATGTAGAAAAAGAAAGCAAAAACCTACTGGCATCAGGAAGGGAATGGTTTGGTGATTTTTTCTATAACACACAGTCTTATGAATTAGCAACGCCTGATGCAGAATCCGACATTTCTATTACTATGAACATTTTGGGCGTAGGAAGAAGCGACCAAACCTTGGACCTCAAAATTAACAATCAAAGTGTTGGTAAATATACTTTAGCCCGTTCACTTTATAATTCTACTGATAATTTAGCAAGATATAACCGTGTTTCTAACCTAACTGAAGTAAGCACAGTCATAGAGAAAAACAACACAATAAACATCGGCTTGAATTTGAGCACAATAGGTTCAGCAAATGCTGGAGCCTATATCGATTTTTACGAATATCAATATGAACGAAACTTAAAATATGACCCTAATAACCCGGTCATATTTTGGAATTTAAACGCAACTGATGAAACAAACTATAAAATAACCCAAATAGACCAAAATACAGAGATTTGGAACATAAGCAATCCCTATTTACCAAAAAGTCTTGCTCTTTCGGCTAATGGAAATTTTAGTGTTAATTCATCAAATAACATCGATAAACTATTGTTTTTCAATAAAAAAACAGGAGAAAACCCAATTTTCATAGAGAAAGTTCAGAATCAAAACATTGTCAATCATACCACTCCCAACTTATTGGTGGTTTACCCGGAAAGGTTCAAAGATGAGGTGGAAAGATTAATTATTTTTAAAAAACAAACACAAAACCTCGACGTGCTCGGTTTTAGTACGAAGGAAATTTATAACGAGTTTAGCTCAGGCAAAGTTGACCCTACTGCCATTAGAGATTTATGCCGTCATTTTTGGTTAAAAAACAAAACTGTTTTCAAACATTTGCTACTTATCGGCGATGCGACTTTTGACTATAAAAACAACAACCAAATCAATTTTATCGACACAAAAAATCTGGTACCAACCTATCAGTCCAGAGAATCTCTAGAACCAATTTATAGCTTTTCTTCAGACGACTATTTCGGTTTTCTAGAAGACCAAGAAGGCTATTGGGCGGAAGGGTTCAGTCAGAGGAATATTTGGATAAGTAACCGCAACAACGACCACACTATGGACATTGCTGTAGGTCGATTACCAGCCAAAACACTTTTTGAAACCAAAAACATTATCAATAAAATTATTAATTATCAATCAAATGAGGTAGCTGCCGGCCACTGGAAAAACAAAATAACTTATGTGGCAGACAACCGAGACTACAACATTCATAAACAAGATGCCGAAGCCCTTGGCCAACTTTCTAAAGCGGCTTACGGAGGTTTTGAAATTAATAAAATATACCTTGACCAGTATGAGATAAGTAAGGACAATACAGCACCAAAAGCAACTGAGGCATTAAACAATGCCATAAAAAACGGAACTTTCTTACTCAATTATAGTGGGCATGGATCTGAGGACGGCTGGGCGAACGAAAAACTATTGACCATCAGCGACATTCAAAACTTACGAAATCCGACCAAACTTCCAATATTTTTTACGGCTACCTGCCAATTTGGTAAATTTGACAATCCGGCCTTGGTTTCTGGTGCTGAACTCGCTCTTCTAAACCCTACAGGAGGATGTATAGCATTACTAACTACCACAAGACCAGTGTATTCAAGTACCAACGAAATAATTAACAGTGCCTTTTATAAGAATATTTCCAAATCAAAAACACTTGGAGAATTATTTGTGCTAACCAAAAACCAATCGCTCGAAGGCGAAATTAATCGTAATTTTAGTCTTTTGGGAGATCCTTCACAGCCGATTCCAGACTTCACGAACAATGTAGAACTCCTGAAAGCAAAAGGTTCCGATCCTATTGGGCAGAGCTGGAAAGCCTTGGAAAAAATACAAATTATCGGTAAAACAAGTAAGCCGTTTTCAGGTAAAGTAAGGGTTTCTGTTTTTGATAAAACACAAAAAGTAAATACTTTAGGTACATTTCCCGATGGCCCAGTCTTTAAATACCAATCGCCTAATAGTAAAATTTTTGAAGGATTGTATCATGTCATAAACGGACAATTTTTGGCAAATATTATTATACCAAAAGACCAAATAAATGGAACAGGAAAAGGACTAATAACTTTTTATGCTGTCAATGAAGATTCTACGATAAACGCCTATGGTTTTTTTGATAATTTTGAAATTTCGAGCATAACAAACGCAGAAACTGTGGATATCGAAGGTCCAGAAATTAAAATTGCCCAGAAAGAAAATCAAACTTTGACCATAGAAATATTTGATGAAAATGGTATCAACAGCTCATTGTTTGACGTAAATCACCAAATACAGATAATTCTTAACGACACACTAATAATCTACGCCAACCCACTTTTGACCTTAATAGAAGGTGGATTTCAAGGGGTTATCAATTTTTTTGTCGGTAGCTTACCTTCAGGGAAACATAAAATGAAGTTTATAGTTTTTGACAGTTATAATAATAAGTCTGAGAAAACGTTTGATTTTAACGTTAAAAAGCCAGAATTTGCGATAGTAAATTACATAAACTATCCTAATCCGTTTTCAAACTATACCAATTTGATTTTTAAGCACAATAGAACTGGGGATGAAATCTTAGCTTATTTGACAGTTTACGATGCTTATGGAAGAACAATTGTTGATCACCAAAAAAATTGTAAAAATTGTGATGAAAAAATAGAATTTGGACTGGATTTTGATAGTAATAACAATGTGTCAAACCAACTGTATTACAAACTAAAGCTTTTGTCGCTCGCAGAAAACGAAACCACTCACATCTCTGGGAGATTAATATTTTGGAAATGACAATAAAAATTTATTAATTTGAACACTTTTTTGATGAATATTAGAAAAAAAGAATTCGTAAATACCTCATATATGATTAAAAAATCGCTCATAGGAATCTTCACTCTTCTGATGATTTCTGCCCTTGTCCATGCTCAAACTAAAGCCAAAGACTATCAAGTTGTAACCACCGCTGTTCCGTTTCTTACACTTACGCCTGATTCAAAATCAGCTGCCATGGGCGACGCTGGTGTAGCCTCCGCTCCAGACGCCAACGCGATGTATTGGAACACTTCTAAGTTAGCCTTCGTAGACAATAAATTTGGGGCGAGTTTTTCATACGCACCGTGGTTGAGAGATATTGTACAAGACATGGGTCTCATGAGTGCTAACGGATATTATAAGATAAGTGACAAGCAAACCATAGGTGCAAGTATAACTTATTTTGACCAAGGCGATATACAGTTTACCAACATTTTCGGCGATTATTTAGAGGAATTCCATTCAAAAGAGTTTAGTTTAGCTTTGGGAATTGCCCAAAAACTCAACTCAGACTTTTCAATGGGTTTGAATGCTAAATTTATCAACTCCAACTTAGTTGGCAACACAGTAGTAAATGGCCAAGCAGGCAAACCGGGTAGAACTGCTGCATTTGATTTGGGATTTTATTACAATAAAACTAGACCAACAGATAAAAACGCAGATAAGCCAAAAAAATTAGACGTTGATTATGGCCTAGTACTTCAGAATTTAGGTGGTAAAGTAAACTACGGTTTCGGCGAATATTTCATACCTGCTAATATTAAATTCGGCACAAAAATATCTCACAAACCAGACGACCTGAACACGTTTACATTCCTCCTAGATTTTAACAAATTGCTGGTTCCAACACCGAAAGCCAATACACCAATCAGCAATAAGAGTGTATTCTCCACCATGTTTACTTCTTGGGGCGATGCTCCGGGTGGTTTTCAGGAGGAGTTAGAAGAGGTAATGGCTTCTGTTGGAGCAGAATATTCTTATGCAGATTTGTTAGCTCTCAGAACAGGTTATTTTTATGAATCAGGAAATAAAGGTGCTCGTCAATATTTTACCACCGGCTTCGGAATTACGCTCAAAGACATTTATAAATTAGACATGGCCTATTTGATTCCAACAAAGGCAGGCAACCCACTCGCCAATACTTGGAGAATTTCTCTTAACATCGGAATTCCTACCAAAAACCTCAAATCGAAAGAAATGAGAGGCGACGAAGAAGAATAAAAAAAATTAATACCAAACCAAAAAGCCCGAGGTCGGGCTTTTTGTATTTATAAAAAAACCAAAGAAAATGGACTATTTTGAACTTTCTCTAACAGTGGAACCTGATTTTTCTGAAATACTGATGGCCGAGCTTGCAGAAATTGGATTTGATTCTTTCGTAGAAACCGATGAAGGGCTTCAGGCCTATGTGCTAGAAAATGAATTTCAGGAACGCAGGCTTAAGCAGCTGATGGAAACTTATGCTGACAAAACACCCATAAGCTACAGCCTGAAAAAAATCGAAAAACAAAACTGGAACAAAGAATGGGAGTCCAATTTCTCACCTATCGAAGTTTTAGACAAAGTATATATCCGAGCTACTTTTCATGAGCCTGCCGAAAAAATATACGAGCATGAGATAATCATCACACCTAAAATGTCGTTTGGAACAGGTCACCACGAAACCACATCACAAGTGATGGAGTTACAGCTAGAAATTGACCACCAAGGTAAGAGTGTTTTAGACGTCGGCACAGGAACTGGCATTCTTGCCATATTAGCGGCCAAGCTAGGAGCCACCAAAATAAACGCCTTTGATATAGACGAATGGTCAGTAGAAAACACCATTGAAAATATTCAATTGAATAATACCAAACTAGTTAGCATAGCCTTAGGAACAATAGACAGTCAAGAAACTAAAGTTTATGATATTGTATTGGCCAACATCAATCGAAACATTCTTTTGGAAGAAATACCCAAATATGCAACATTCACGAGCGACTATCTACTGTTGAGTGGTTTCTATGAGCACGATATTGCCGATATTCAGGCAAAAGCAGAAGCACATGGATTGAAAAAAATAAAACATATAAGTAAGAATAACTGGGCAGCGGTCGTTTTTAGAAAACATTGAGCGTCATACTATGCACTTAAAGGCAATTTTCGTATTGTTATTATTAGACACGCTATTCTTGGCAAAAGTCCAAGGCCAAGTACTTACTTTGGCCAATGAACCCGAGCAGTTTATAGTGGATTTCCCGAAACAAATGGAAAAACAGCTCGGTGCTTATGCCAAGGCTCCCATGGGCGAATTCTCGACTTTCTTCAAAATTATATTAGACCCAAAAGCCAAAACAGAGGCTATTGCCTTAATACAATTTTTAACAAAAAAAGGTGTAAAACCTCTCGAACTGCTCAATGCTACCAATATTCTACAGTCTTACCAGAAATCAGGAAATGTTGATGCCTCCGCATTGGCTACATTTACGCAGTATCTCAGAAAAACCTTAGAGCCGCAAAACACGAAGACTATAAACGAGGTTTTATACCAACTCAATACATTCTTTAAAAATAGCAATGTTTACTCCTCAGCTTTTAATAAAGTTAGAATAGTAAATGGCCAATATAAATTTGCGTTTTTTGACAAAAAGCAAGACTTCTTCAACCCCACTGCAGTAATAGCTGAGCCTATACAAAAAGAAACCAAAGAGGATGACATAGGCTGGGGCGAAAACGAAAAAATAGAGGAATATGACCCTTGGAATGACCCAAAACTCAATGTAAGCCCAGGAACTAGTACCCAAGGGGAAATTTTGGTGAAAATTCCTAAAATTGAAGGAATGCATATTGTTTTTGAAAATGCCGACTTGATACTGATAAGCCCATCAGACTCTATCGTAATTAATAAAACATCAGGAGCTTATGATTTTGTAAACGGTGTTTTTGTAGGACAAAGCGGTGAGCTGTCGTGGTTGGCCGCCAACGAAAACGCCAAAGCGTCTTTTGACAAATTCTACCTTAAATCAAACAATGGCAAGCTATTGGCTGATAAAGTAAAATTTGAGCACAATAATGTTTTAAGAAAACCAATTGTGGGAGTTTTAGAAATAAAACTCGAAAAAAGACAGAAAAATGAGCTCTCGACTTATCCACGATTTAAGTCATATCAAAACGATGCCGATATGATTCTAAACATTCCGAGTTATGAATATAAAGGCGGCTACACATTGGTCGGCTCAAAAATCTCAAGCGGCTCAGCTTTTGAGCCTTACACCAAACTAATCGCCAACAAAAACCAAAAAAACACCTTTGTGGTAATTGGCAGAAGCTTTAACATTACAGACTCGCTGATTACCTCTGACAAGGTTAGTTTCCTTACTAAATTCGGCAATGATTCGGTATCTCATCCAGCCGTAAGGATGGAATACAGCCTCAAAAAAAACCATTTACAGCTCAACAAACTACAAAAAAGCGGATTCAGGTCTAGTATGTACTCTGATACATTTCACCAAGTAGATATTCGCTGTGACGCCATGTCTTGGGATTTGGCTGGCGGTAAAATGGACTTTTATATTGTATCTGGTAAAACCGAAATTCCAGCACTATTTGAATCGTTCAATTATTACAATCCTGAACGCGTCCGTACATTGAGCACGGCCTCGGGCTTTAATCCCCTAATAACCGCAGGTAATCTTTTTGCGAGAAAAAAAGTGAATGCATTCACCATCGAAGAAATGATGAACATCACCAAAAAAGAACGTTTTCAGGTTAGCAACGGCATGCTTATAGGTAACCAAATGGGGTTTTTTGATTATGATTCCTACAAAAATATATATTCTTTGAGCCGCAAAGGACAGCATTACTTCTTGTCGTTTAATGGCAAAACCGACTTTGACGACTTGGTATTATCTTCCTTGGCATCAGAAAATGGCTCTGGAAATGCATCTATTAACTTAGAATCAAAGGCACTGGACATAAAAGGCACCCAAGACTTTAAACTTAGCGACTCGCTAGGCATCAGTTTTGTGCCAACTGACCAAAGTATGAAAATTGTAGGCAATAAAGTGTTCAGATTTAATGGAAAAATAGTGGTGAAAAACTTCAAATTCTATGGCGACTTCGAGGTAGAATATGAAAATTTCTTGGTTAAACTCAAAAGAATTGACTCTATTACTTTTATACCACTTGAAAGTTTCAAAAAAGGCGGGAAAAACGAGATTGGGGCTAATTTTGTTTACGGACAGACAGGTACACTTTACTTGAACAGCCCAAATAACAAGTCGGGTCGTAAGAAATTAGATGAATTTCCAAAACTAAATATCCCTGGAGGTGTAATGGTAAATTTTGCTGAAAAGGGTAGAATTCAGAAACACGAAGATAATGTGATTTTTAAGGCCGCTAGCCTTAATATTGACAGCCTCAATACCGTAAATCCTGTTTTTGCAGGCATATTTACCCCTGGAAATATATTCAAGGCTGTTGCAGAAAATCTAGTCGTTTTACCCGACAGCAGCATGGGAATTGTTCATAAAGCCAAAACCCCTTATAAACTTTACGGAACCGAAACCACCATAAAAACAGACTCTGAAATAATCCTCAATAAGAGAGGAATAATGACTTCGGGCGAAATATCCCACCTTGCAGGTAAGCTTAAAGCCACCGAGGTGAAGTTTTTTGATGATTATCTAACTGCCAAAGGCGAAACTGGCAAAATCATAGAAACCAACAGTGTTGGTTCGTACTTTCCAGAAGTGGCCATTTCGGAATATCAAATGCTTTGGCATCCTGCAGAAGATAGTATGCTTGTAAATTCTGCTAAAGGTTTCAACTTTTATGCAGGTTCGTCTATTCTCAAAGGAGACATAGTTTTAAAGAAAAATGGCCTTTTCGGAAACGGAACCTTGGATAGAGCAGACTCCGATACGAAATCGGAAAACTTTAAATTCAACAAAGCCGGCTTCCTTGCTGACAGGGCAATATTCAACATCAAATCGGCTGAAACGGGTGGAAAATCAGTGTTTTCGGGCAAAAAAGTAGGTGTGGACTTCAACGTACTGAAATCTATGGTAAACATTGCCTCACAAAACAGTGACTTCAGCGATTCCCAAAGCTCTGTTTTAGAATTCCCTTATTCGTCTTATACCACCACCATAGACAAAGCCATTTGGAACATAAAAGAGAAAAAAATAACCATGGAAGGGATTTTAGAGAACTCCCTTTTTACCTCTACACTCACCTCGCAATATGGCCTGAAGTTCAACGGAACTGCAGCCACCTATGACATAGCCAATCTGAATTTGAAAATATCGGGTGTAAACGAAATCCACTCCGCCGATGCTGCCATCATTCCTAACAAAGGTCTCGTGGCAGTAAAAAAAGACGGAATGCTAGAAGATTTCACCAACGCCAAAATCATAGCCGATACGCTGAACAGATATCATAATCTAACAAAAGCCACAGTAAAAATAAACTCCAGAATGTCATTTGCGGGTAATGCTGATTACCAATTTGTGAATGTAAGTGCCGATACGTTCAATATCAAATTGGGGAACTTTGAATTTGCAGAACTCGCTACCGATGGATCATTAATGAGCTCTAAAGCCTCGAATAAACTTTCTACCATAGCTCGAGCCAAGGTTTCAGAAAAAGATGGAGTTTATTTATCGCCCAAAATGCTTTACAAAGGCGAAATAACGATGTTGGCTCCCTTCAAGAATTTATCTTTGAATGGGCAGGTATTACCCGACCTCAAGAAATATCCGATGTTGGGAGGCTCTTGGATTAACTACAGCGGCAACAAGTCAGAGGCCATCAGTATCAACGTGGACGAAACCCTCAAAGACGGCGGCAAACCACTTCATGTGGGTCTGCACTTGAAAAACAATGCCCAAATGGATGCCATATATCCAACCTTCCTATCTTCTAAAAAATCGGAGGATGACCTCGATGTAATGGCCGTTACGGGAGTTTTCAAAAGAGATGAGCCCAACAAAAAGTTTGTAGTGAGTTTAGCTGACGAAAATACAGTAGCCAATAAATATGAATTTTACGACGAAAAAGGCATCATAGCTTTGGAAGGAAAATTCAACTTGTTAGGATTACCTTCTAAAATATTCGAAACGGTGGGTATAGCCAATGTATCTATGGATTCTATGAAATATCAATTTTCAACGATGATGAAGTTCGACTTTCCACTTTCTATACCAACTACTCAAAAACTGGGCGGAAACATCGTAAAAGCCAATCTTGATGCAGGAAACAGCGACCCGGCTATTGAGCCGGAATCGCCCTATTTCTTATCTAAACTGACCCAATATGTTGGATTCAAAGATGCCGATACCTACAAAACCAAAAGTTTAAAAGAGCATGTGCCGCTATATAAACACTCCATGAAGTTTTTAAGTACCTTGGTGCTTTCTGACGTAGATTTGAAATGGAATCCGGTAAGCAATGCCTACTATAGTGTTGGAAAAATAGGTATCTCCAACATAGGTGATATAGATATCAATGCAATGACCGAAGGCTACGTTGAAATTGCAAAAAGCCCGCAAACGGGTGACGAAATTCACGTATTTTTTGAAATATCACCAAATAACTGGTACTACTTTGTATATAGAAATGGCAGTATGGGCATGGTTTCTACCGATGAAGACATCAATAAGATACTCAATGCTCCGGCAGCCGGCGGAAAAGAGAAAAAATCCGATGTGCAGTTTGTAGACACCGCAGAAGCTATGAAATTCCGCAGACGTTTCTTACAAATATATAGAGGTATCAAAGAAACTGAGGTGGCTAAAAAACCTGCAGAAAAGGCAAAACTGCCTACAGCTCCGGCTTCCAAAACGCCTACAAAAAAAGAGGAAGAAAAAGAGGGATTCTAAGGTTTGGCGATTTTGGGAGTAAATACTAAACCTATAGAGTTTAACCCAATTGCTGTTTATATCATTTTTTCTCAAGTGCAAAAAAATCCCAACCAAAAGAGTTGCTTCATTTTAGGAAATAATTCCATCTTGTAAGGATGAACGCATTAAACCCTTTATAAAGTCATGTGTAATATGATTTCTAACTTTAACTAGTTTTAAAATCTTAGCTAATTTATTTTCACTTTTGTAGGTTAATCCTTCTTCATTAATTCTCCTCCAAAATTCCTCCACTGTTTGCTCCCTAATATCCAACTCAAATATAATACTCCGAACTGTGCTTGATTTCCTTCAACACAAAAGTGCTATTCAAAACTCCGATATTTTCAATTTTTGAAAGTTTGTATTTGATAAAATCGTGGTATTCTTCTAAACTATTCACATGGATTTTCAGCACAAAATCAACTTGACCGGCAAGGTGATAACATTCTTGTACTTCTTCTAATTTCTGAATTTCCTGCTCAAAATTTTCAATAAAAGTCTCATTGTGGTACCGCATCGAAACCTGACATATAGAGGTTACAGACTTATTAATTAAATCTTTATCCAAAATTGCTACGTATTTTTTTATAAAACCCAAAGCCTCCAACCGCCTGATGCGGTCATAAATCGGCGAAGGAGTAAGCTTCAGTTGGCCTGCTATTTCCTTGGCCGTTTTTTTTGCATCTTTCTGCAAAATCCTAAGGATAGTTTTATCGGTTTCGTCCAATTGTTCCATAATGCACTAAAAATTATTTAAATGAAGCATATACATACACAGATTCAGCAAAAATAGCTGCTATAAATTAATTTAGAAACTATTTTTACGGATCAAATTCACAAATAAACAACTTAATTTCTCATACACTATTTTTGTGAGTAAATATTACTTCGAGCAAATACACTTCATCAACAATGAAAACTATGAAAACGACAAAGGTTTTGGTAGTAGGAGCAAATGGACAACTGGGATCAGTATTGACACAAGCCCTTCGGACCAAACACGGCTGCGAGCAAGTAATTGCATCAGATTTGTTTCAAAAACCAGAGTATAATGGCCATTTTGAGATTTTGGATGGCACAAATTTTACTCATCTACACGAAATTGTAGTTCGCCACGGCATCACACAAATCTATCACTTGGCGGCCATTCTTTCGGCCAATGGCGAAAAAGACCCACTTCGCACTTGGGATATAAATATGAAAGCCCTGCTCAATGTCTTGGAAGTAGGCAGAATTGAAAAATTAGATAAAATATTTTACCCAAGTTCCATAGCGGTTTTTGGTAATTCTGCACCCAAAGGCACTTGTCCACAGGAAACTTTCTTAGACCCCAGTACAGTTTACGGTATCAGCAAAGCCACAGGCGAAAACTGGGCAAACTATTATTTCAATCGCTATGGTTTAGATGTGCGGTCATTGCGTTATCCCGGAGTTATTGGCTACCAATCTTTGCCAGGAGGTGGTACGACTGACTACGCCATAGATATTTTTCACAAAGCTGTTTGCGACGAACCTTACACTTGTTTTTTGGCAAAAGACACCCGTTTACCAATGATTTTCATGGACGATGCCATCAAGGCAACACTCCAAGTCATGGAAACTACAAAAGAAAACATCAAAACTCGTACATCGTATAATTTAGCAGGTTTGAGCTTTACGCCCGAAGAAATTACGGCAGAGATTAAGAAAATTATTCCTAATTTTGCCATTTCTTACGAACCCGATTTCAGACAACAAATTGCCGAATCTTGGCCGCAAGTAATTGATGATAAAGAAGCGAAGGCAGAGTGGGGCTGGCAATCAAGCTATACTTTGAAAGACATATCAGAAACAATGATTTTAAAATTACGGGAACAATTAACATTTGCATAAAACTATGTTTGATAACATCAGAAGATACTATTCAGAAGAAATAGCAGCCATCAAAGATGCTGGTTTATATAAATCAGAACGCATAATCACCACGCCACAGTCGGCTACGATAAATACCCAAAATAAAGAAGTGTTGAACTTCTGTGCCAATAATTATTTGGGACTTTCTTCACACCCCGAAGTGCTTGAAGCAGCTATTGAAACCATTAAAACACATGGTTTCGGGATGTCCTCTGTGAGATTTATCTGTGGTACGCAAGATATTCACAAAGAATTGGAACGAAAAACAGCGGAGTTTCTCGGCACAGAAGATTGTATTTTATATGCAGCGGCTTTCGATGCCAATGGTGGTGTTTTTGAGCCACTTTTGGATGCTGAAGATGCCATTATTTCAGACGAACTTAACCATGCTTCTATCATTGATGGAATCAGATTGTGCAAAGCTGAGCGTTTCCGTTATAAAAACAATAACATGGACGATTTGGAACAGCAACTCATTGCGGCCAATCACTGTAAGAAAAAGCTTATTGTAACCGATGGTGTTTTTTCAATGGATGGTTCGATTGCTCAATTGGACAAAATCTGTGATTTAGCTGATAAATATGGTGCAATGGTAATGGTTGACGAATGCCATGCAACAGGTTTTATGGGAAAAACTGGCCGGGGAACGATTGAATTGAAAAACGTAATCGGTAGGGTTGATATAGTAACAGGAACATACGGAAAAGCTCTTGGCGGTGCATCAGGTGGTTTTACTGCTGCAAGAAAGGAAATCGTTGAAATGCTTCGTCAACGTTCAAGACCGTATCTTTTTTCCAACACACTTGCTCCGGCCATTGTTGGTGCTTCGATAAAAGTGTTGGATATTTTACAACAATCAACTGCTTTGAGAGACAAACTAGAAAGAAACGCGGCGTATTTCAGAACCAAAATGACGGAAGTAGGATTTGATTTGTTGCCAGGTGAACACCCTATTATTCCAATCATGCTCTATGATGCCCCTTTGGCACAAAGTTTTGCAGCCAAATTATTAGAAGAAGGCATTTATGTCATTGGTTTCTTTTATCCGGTTGTTCCAAAATCGAAAGCTAGAATCAGAGTTCAGATTTCGGCAGGTCACGAAATCGAACATTTAGACAGAGCCATTGCGGCCTTTACCAAAGTAGGTACAGAACTAAATGTGATATAATTAAGTCTTAAAAAACAGAATACTCAAAAATGCTTAGTTTTGAAACTAAGCATTTTTATTGCTAAAGATTCTGAAAAGGACCAACTGTATAAAACTCAAATAGTGATTTAAAAAATTCAGTCCATACATTGATATTTCTAAAGTCGGGATGACAGGATTTGAACCTGCGACCACTCGCCCCCCAGACGAGGATTCTACCGGACTGAACTACATCCCGAGTTGTGATTAATTCTTACACAAAAATAAAAAAAATTGATTTCTAATAGCAATGGAAAGAATCGAAATTCAGAAAATAACTAAGAAATTTTCGATGAGTAATCCGTTAAACTATAGTCCTTCAAAACCTATAACCCCTTAAAAACTCTTCAGTACTCATTCGTTTTTTACCTTCTAGTTGCAAGCTTTTTATGGCTAAAAAACTGTCAGAAGTTTGAATTAATAGATGTTTTTTGTGGTCGGTTTTGAGCTTAAACTCTTCAAAAACAAGATTATCTAATTCTAATAATTCTTCATTTACTATTTCTGTTTCAAATATCTTCAGTACTTTACCGTCCAAAGTTGTCCATGCGGCGGGGTACGGGCTAAGACCTCTCACAAAATCGTAAATGGCTTTGGCATCCTGCTGCCAATCTATTTTACATGTTTCTTTAAATATCTTTGGTGCGGGTTTTAATTCCTGCGAAAAATCTTGCTTTACACTCGGATAAACACCTGACTCAATGGCCTTTACCGTTTTCACCATCAAATCTCCTCCAATCCACATCATGCGGTCGTGTAAATCTCCAGCGGTATCGGTGGCCTTGATTTCTATGTTTTCCGAGAAAATAACATTGCCGGTGTCAATCTCTTTTTCTATAAAAAAAGTCGTTACGCCAGTTATGATTTCGCCGTTTATTACTGCCCAATTGATAGGAGCAGCACCACGGTATTGCGGTAGCAAGGAGCCATGTAGATTAATGGTCCCCATTTTCGGCATGGCCCAAACTGCCTCAGGCAACATCCTGAAAGCTACCACTACTTGCAAGTCGGCTTTATAAGTGGCCAATTCTTCTAGAAAAACCTTATTCTTTAATTTTTCGGGCTGTAATACAGGTATTCCCCGCAAAAGTGCGTACTTCTTTACGGGCGACTCGCTCATCTTTTGACCTCTTCCCACGGGTTTGTCAGGGGCGGTGATGGCAGCCACTACCTCAAAACCATTCTCCACCAAGCTTTGCAAAGTTGCCACCGCAAAGTCTGGCGTACCCATAAATATAATTCTCATTGTTTCTAGAGTTTAACGCATTCTGTCGGCGTCTTTCACCAACTTTTCATCTTTTTTGATGAATCTGTTGGCCAACCAATTGGCAGCCAAAGCCACAAAAGCAGCCCACATACCCAAGCCGTAGGTACCTTCACCACTTCCCAGTTTTATGGCGTCTGTTTGAATATGATAGACCGTGATGGCCAAAGCCGCACCAATCAACAGGGAATTCAGAGCCACAAAAAGCATCTGACGGATACGATTTTTATATTGAAAAATAGTAAAAATGGTCAGAATCAGGGCTAGGCCACCCAAAACGGCCACGTAATAAATATCTTTGTTAAAACTTGCCAAATTGCCGGTTTGATGATAAACATGGAAAGGATTTACCACTACTTTCTCACTTGGACTTATGGCCTTCACAAACGAATTTGTACCCAAAAAAACGCCTAAGGCCAAGGCTGTTAACAACAACAATACGGATTGAACTCTCTGTAGCATATCAAAATTTAAATATTTACAAAACTAATATATAGAATCAATTTTCGGACAAAGTATTTTATTAATGGGTCAATTTCAAGATAATATCGTTGAATTCAGGGTAAAGTTTTAGCAATTCGTCTCTTGCAGGCATCTCGAAATCTTGAAAATCAAAGCCAGGAGAAACTGTACAACCGACGAGAGCATAATCTGAACCTTCGGGCAAATAGCTTCCAAACCAACAATTGGCGGGTACCACAGCTTGCAAAACTTCGCCTTTTTCAAAATCCCTTCCCAATTTTATAAAATTCAATTTCGCCTCAGCATTTATAAAACAAATTTCTAGCGAGTTGCCTTCATAAAAATGCCACATTTCGTCCGATTTTATCTTGTGAAAAGCAGAAAAATGTCCCTTTTTTATCAAGAAATATATACCTGTTGAAAATACCCTAGCTCCTATAAATCTTTCAGGTAGGCTCTCATGACCAAAACTTTCCGAAGATTTATAAGTTTCTTTGAAAAATCCACCTTCGGGATGAGCCTCCATACCTAGTTTTTCTATCCAATAATCTGCCGATTGCATTTCTGACTTTATTTTTAGCCAAATTTAGCGTAATTTTAAGTCAAATTTAAATTACCGAATGAGCAAAATATTGAAAAACAATATTATTCTGATTCTTTCTATAATAGCACTCAACATCTTAGGTTTTTGGGTTTATGTCAGAGCCGACTTAACAGCCGACAAAAGATATTCTATTTCAGAATCAAGCAAAAATCTACTCAAAAACCTCAATGACGAGGTGATAATAAAGGTTTATCTCGACGGCGACGGACTACCTGGCGGTTTTGAAAGATTAAAAAGAGCAGTGAAGGAAACCTTGGTAGAATTCAAATATTTTGGAAAAAATAACATTGATTATCAATTCATTAATCCTTATGATGGTTCTGAAGAAGAACGCAATACCATTTTCAAACAATTGGTGGAAAAAGGAATGCAGCCTACCAATATTTTTGCTAAGGAAGATGGCAAAAAGGTTGAGAATCTGGTTTTTCCTTATGCCACTATTTGGTATCAAAACAAAGAAGTTCCGGTTTTACTGCTCAAAGCCAATTTAGCCCAAGATTCACAAACAAAACTTAACCAATCTTACGAAAATGTAGAATATGAATTGGCAATAGCCATTCAGAAATTGACGAACACCACAAAGAAAAAACTGGGTTTACTTTCTGAATTTACCAATTTGCAGCCTATCAACTTCGCGGGATTAATCAATACACTTCAGGAATACTACGACTTATACATCATAGATTCCAAAAAGTCACCATCGTTTGCAGGTTTAGATGCACTAATTGTTCCTAAGCCCGACAAACCGGTGGACGACAGCACAAAAGCCAAAATTGACCAATACATCATGAATGGTGGTCGTGTTCTGTTTTTTGTGGATGGTCTCAAGGTAGATTCCGTTGGCTTAGAAGGTTCTTTTGCCCAACCACTAGATGTAAATCTCGATGATATGCTGTTCAAATATGGAGTAAGAATAAACAAAAACATAGTAAAAGACGGCTTAAATGCGGCCATAATCCCGATGGTGGTAGGCAATATGGGCGATAAGCCCAACATACAACCTATGCCTTATCGATATTTTCCATTGATAAATAACTTTAGTAACAGTCTTATTACCAAAAACATAGATATGGTTTACACCAAATTTACGGCAAGCATAGACCCTGTAAATGGAAACGATGGTTTGAAGAAAACTCCACTCTTACAGACTTCTCAATACACTAAAGTATTAAACGCTCCAGCACTGATTACCTATAATGAGGCTCGCACGGACACAGACGAAACTGAATACCAAGGCGGTGTAAAAACTGTGGCTTACTTAATAGAAGGAACATTTAAATCGATACTTCAAAAGAGCTTTACGAATTCAGAAATAAAAACCACATCGGTTCCGACTAAAATATTGGTTTGCTCCGATGGTGATATCATTGTAAACGAAATCGACAGAAAAACAGGCAACCCCTACCCCATGGGTTTTGATAGATTCTCGCAGCATCAGTATGGCAATCAAGACTTTGTAATAAACACTCTTAATTATCTTTTGGATGAGCAAGGTTTACTAACCGCCAAATCAAAAAGTGTTGGTTTGAGGCCATTGGACAAGCTGAAAGTAAACAATCAAAAAACCAAATGGCAATTGATTAATATTGTTTTGCCGCTAATTCTATTGCTGATATTTGGTTTCTTGAGATTCTACTACGTGAAGAACAAATACACCCAGGCATGAAATACGAAAGGCAGCCAATGGCTGCCCTCTGTACTTTTTTATTACCTAAACTTATAAAATAATTTTTTTCTCTACCTCCACTTTCTCAGTGTTTACCAAATTGAAATCTTTCACAAAAACCTCTTTATCATTCGTAATTTCAAGTTTGTAGGAATCAGTAGACAACTGAGCGAAATCGAAGCAGTAGGCGGCTTTGGTGCTTTTCTTGTCGGCATATTTGGTCATCATTACTGCACCGTTTTTATCTTTCAACTCAACTCTCAAATTCTCACCCTTTTCTTTCTCAACGAAAACCTTTAGCAAGTGAGAATTCTGAACATTGTACATACCAACCTTGAAACTTTGCGGCTTAGGATTAGCCAAAGAAACCGAAACAGAAATCAACAACAACGCAAATGTTTTAACTAGCTTTTTCATAATTGTACTTTTTTAAAATTTGTTTGTAACAGCTTTTCATTTAATTAACGATACAAAGATAATAGTACTATGCACTACAAGGTACTATTGATACATTAGTGGTCGATTGATTTATGTGAACGGTAATTATTTTGTGATGGCTTTGACTGAAAGATGTAGAAAACAGAAGAGGAGTTGCATTCAGGATGTTAAGAAAGGTTAAAACGAAAATATTTGGAGGTAACTTTTTCAATAAACTTAATGACTGACCATAACATTCCAAAAAATTAAGGTAATAAAAAGTTTTAAAATGCAAAAAGAGCCGACTCTTTGAATCGGCTCTTTCATTATATCTTTAAAAAGAAGTCTTACATTTTTTCTACCTGAAGATAGCCCAACTCCACTGGAGTACTTCTTCCGAAGATTTTTACGCTTACACTCAGTTTTTTCTTATCGTCATACACTTCTTCCACAGTTCCTTCAAAGCCATTGAAAGGCCCATCCACAACTTTAACCGACTCACCTTTGGCAAACGATACACCTGAGTCTACGCTTTCTTCAGAATTTTGTTCTTGCACACCAAGAATCCTATTCACCTCAGATTGTCTCAATGGCTCTGGCTCAATGGAAGCACCGCCGTTTTTACCTAAAAAACCAATTACACCAGGAATACTTTTTATTAAGTGAAGAACCTCACCATTGCTCAAATCAGCATTCACCAAAATATAACCAGGAAAGAAGTTTTTCTCTCTAACCGTCTTTTTACCGTTCTTTACGGAAACAACCTTCTCTGAAGGAATCATAATTTCAGGAATAAAATCCGTCAATTTCCTTCTTACTGCTTCGTTCTCAATGTAGTTTTTGATTTTCTTCTCTTGTTGTGAAACTGCTCTCACTACATACCAATTGAATTCACTCATGATGGGAATTTATAATTATATAGATTGATACAACAATCTTAGGGCGTTATCAATCAAAAAGTCAATACTACCTACTACCAAAGCAAATATAATAGAAGCAATCAACACGAGGGTGGCACTTGATTGTAACTCACTCATCTTAGGCCAATGAACCTCATTGGTAACCTCATGCCATGAATCCTTTACAAACTGAACTAAACTATTCATAATTATATGTTTTTTTCCGACAATTCCATTGTCATTTTTGCACAGGTACTAGGACTCGAACCCAGACCGACGGTTTTGGAGACCGTAGTTCTACCTTTAAACTATACCTGTTTATATCATTCGGGCTGCAAATTTAGTATATTTTTTTTGTTGCAGCAATTAATCCTTTAATTTTTCTTTTTTAATTGTTCTAAAAACCAACAATAAGCTTATCAATGACAGTAATCCTCCCATCAAAAAAGGAGCCCCAGGAAAATAAATGGGTGCATTTTCTTTGGTAAATGCCCTAAACAAACCCAACATCAAAGGCTGACCAACGATAGCCGCAATACTCATCAAACTTGTCAAGCCTCCTTGCAACTCTCCTTGTTCGTTTTTCCCAACTTGATTGGAAATTATTCCTTGAAAAGCCGGACCCGCCAAACCACCTATAGCAAATGGAATCATGATAGCGTACATCATCCATGACGAAGATGCAAAAGCAAAAGCTGCCAAACCTAATGCATTGATTGCCAAACCTAAGAATAAAGATTTTTCTTGTCCGAGCTTAGGAATAATAACTCTAATTAAACCGCCTTGAACTATGGCAACCATCAATCCCACAAATCCCAATGACAAACCAACTTCCATTTTTGACCATGAGAATTTCTCGATTCCGTAAAAAGACCAAGTACCTTGAGTGGCAAAGTTTGAAACATTTACCAAAAACAAAGACAAAACCAATGCCAGAACGTAAGGGTATTTCTTCAAATTTAATAAACTTCCGATAGGATTGGCTCTTTTTATATCAAATTTCCTACGGTTTTCAGGCAAAAGTGACTCTGGCAAAATAAAATAACCATACAACCAATTGAGGAGAGCTAAGCCAGCCGAAACCCAAAACGGAATTCGAGTGCCATATTCACCCAAAATACCCCCCAAAGAAGGCCCAATGATAAACCCAAGTCCGAATGCCGCCCCAATCATACCAAAGCTTTGGGCTCGTTTTTCAGGCTCTGTAATATCGGCTATGTATGCGTTGGCAGTGGTAAAACTTGCCCCAGCAATGCCCGAAATGATTCTTCCAACAAAAAGCCAACCAACACTAGGAGCCAATGCCAAAAAGATAAAATCTAAACCAAAGCCAAAAAGAGACATCAATAGTACTGGCCTTCGGCCATATTGGTCACTTAAGCCACCTATTATTGGCGAAAATATAAACTGCATCAAAGCGTAGATAAAAACCAAATAGGCCGAATATTGTGAAGCCTCACTTACTGTTCCACCTGTAAGCTCTTGATATAGACTTGGCATAATGGGTATGATAATACCAATACCAATAACATCAATAAGTACAGTTACGAGAATAAAAAATATGGCTTTTGAGTTTTTTTTGTCAGACATAAATAAGGGTTAACTCTACAAAGATACGAAAATTGAGGAATATGGCTTGATGACAAGAATTGTAAAAAACAGATTATAAATTCGAAAGAATTGTTTTATTTTACAGAAACCTTAATAATCTCAGAAATCAATGCCAGCAAAATTCTTTGACCGACAAACTACAAATTTCTTATTGGAGCAGGTACATGCAATTGACACATTGACCCAATTGCCCTATTTTGCGGACCATAGCCCTGAAACATTCAAAATGGTGCTGGATTCTGCGGAGAGTATAGCCCAAAGAATCATGTTCCCTATGTTCAAGGATGTGGACAAAAATCAACCTGAATTAATCAATGGTGAGGTAAAGGTTCATCCAGCAATCGAGGACTACCTCAAAGCAGTTGGGGAAGCGGGACTAATTTCGGCAGATTTTGATTATAAAGATGGCGGTTCGCAGCTTCCATTTGCCATAAATAGTGTGGCTGGATATATTCTGATGGCGGCAAATAATGGTATGATGTACACTGGCTTAACAAGTGGAGCCGCTCGATTAATAGCTCACTTTGGCTCAGACTATCTGAAAAACAAATACTTAGAACCTATGTTAAACGGCAAGTTCCAAGGAACAATGTGTTTAACTGAACCACAAGCAGGCTCATCTCTTTCGGATATTATTAGCACAGCAGAGCCATTTGGCGAAGGTACTTTTAGAATAAATGGCCAAAAAATATTTATCTCATGCGGCGACCACAACTATTGTGAAAACGTTATCCACCTTTTTATTGGACGCATAAAGGGAGCACCAGCCGGCACAAAGGGAATTTCGTTATTTGCAATTCCAAAATATCTTGACAATGGACAAAGAAATGATATTCATAATGTAGGAATTTACCACAAACTGGGTCAAAGAGGTGTACCCGCAATGCACTTGGAGTTTGGCGAAAAATGTATTGGTTACTTAGTAGGAGAAGAAAACAAAGGACTTTCGTACATGTTTCAGATGATGAACGAAGCCCGTATTGGTGTCGGCACTACTGGAGCAGCCATATCAACAGCAGCCTATCAAGCCGCCTTGCAGTATGCCAAAGAAAGGCCACAAAGCAGAAGGTTAAACAAAAAAGCAGAAATCAACGCTCCTCAAATACCTATAATTCAACATCCTGATGTGCGACGATTATTATTTTCGCAAAAAGCGGCGGTAGAAGGAGGGCTATCGCTGGTCATTCAAACTGCCAAATACTACGATTTGGCCCACCACAGTGAGACCCAAGAAGAAAGGGCAAAATATTTGCTTTTACTAGAAATACTAACTCCAATAACCAAAACCTATCCTTGCGAATCTGGTTTAAAAACAACCAGTGATGCCCTACAATGCTTCGGTGGTTATGGATTTACGGAAGATTTTCCTGCAGAACAATATTATAGGGACATACGAATAACGCCCATTTATGAAGGAACCACAGCCATACAGTCGCAAGATTTGCTCGGTAGAAAAGTTAGCTTGGCAGACGGAAAAGCCATGGGATTGCTTTCTGGTGAGATAATAGATTGTATAACCGAGGCCATAGGTCATGAAAAACTAAAAAAATACGCAAACCAGTTGGCCTCCGAATTAAAGACTTACAACAAAACCCTTCAGCATCTTTTTGGAATAGCTCAAACAGGAGATACAGAAAGGTATCTTTCAGACGCAGCACTGTTTCTGGAGTTGACAGGCACGATTTTAATAGCCTGGCAATGGCTAGCAATTGCTTTGGCTTCAGAAAAAGCATTGGGGAAAAATGAATTGGAAGCTAATTTTGCTCAATCAAAAATAGAAACCATGAAATTCTATTTCCATTATGAATTACCCAAAACCACGGGTTTAACTACCCGACTTATGGACGAAGAGGTAATTACGATTTTGGGTGAAATAGATGTATTTGACAACTGATACTATTGCTTTTAATCTTGTACTAACACATTTTTATAAAAAACATCAGATACTTCTACTTAAAGTTGGATTTTATATTCAATAAATGGTGTTTAGTGATGCTTTACATCGTTTCATGGTTATGGCTTCATTGACAGGGAGGTCTTTACTTCTTAACACCTTTTTTGCATTACAAAATCAAGACATAATTGCCATATTACCTGTTTGCAATTGATTCACCGAATGATGGAAAGGTCAGTTTTATTGACATTTATGTGAATAAGACCATATTTAATTGAAAACAAATCTAAATTAACATCCCTATGGTCTTAAGATTGATACCAGCCATCAAAGTCTGGGCCAACAAAAAAAGACCTATCCGCTTCCCAAAGATAAGACAAATAGTAACAAAATGTATGACAGAAAACCTCAGTATTTATGGTTAATGGCTACAAAAATTAAAGAGAATTATTTACTACTGAACGCATCTTATCTATCCCCATTTGACAAGCAGCCAAAGCATCCATTTTCCAAACGTCTTCATTGAAAATTTCGAGGGAAAGTACAATCGGCGTATTTTTTTTATTCAAAATACCCAAAATTTCCTTGAATGGGGCAACTCCATCTCCTGGCATTACTCGCATTCCATCCGTCATCGTATTTTTGTCGGCGTTGGCTGGAAAATCATTCATGTGAAACATCTGTATTTTGTCTCCAGCAATCATGCTCAGTGCTTCAAAAGGAGAACCACCTCTAAAAAGATGATAAACGTCTGGCAGAATAATCGCATCTGGATGGCCACTTTCGGCAGCTACAAACAAGGTTTCACCAAACAAATGTAGATTTTTAGAAAACCCCCAAAGCTCTAATTGTGGCAAAACACCCATTTCTTTACCCAATTCTACCACTTTATTAAAACGCTCTGCAGCCTTTTTGAGGTTGACATCAGCACCTGTAGTAGCCCCAAACGGCGGAGCAGCAATACGCTTACAACCAATCTGAGCCAACATATCCATTTCACGTTTGAGTTGTTCCATGGCCTTGCTCCTTTCGGTTTCGTCATCTACGATCCATTTGGCAAAGCCAATAGAATCCTCAATTACTATACCCAAGTCTGTTGATTTTTTCTTTACATCAGATAGCTTCCCTCCATCCTTCACAAACTTCTCCAGCGTTCCCATCCAGATTTCTATTCCGTCAAAACCAACTTTGGCTGCCGTTTCTATTTCGGCTATTAAACCAATGTTTTGCTTTCTAATGGTACTCGTGTTTAAGCAAAATGTAAAATTGTGCTTACTTTTCTTAGGTTTGGAGGCTAGGCTTTCTATTCCAATTGAAGTTACGGCAGCTCCTGAAAGAGCTGTCTTCAGAATATCTCTACGTTTCATTTTTATGGGTTGAATAATTATTTAATTAAAGAACTTTAAAGAACTGACTAGGAGAAAGTACTTCTAATTTGGGGAATTCTACTTCTTTAAACACATCAAAATGCTTATCAAATGTGATCAAATAGTTCGCATTTGCCGAAATAGCCAAATCTGAAAACTTATTATCATCGGGATCTATTTTTATAATATCCCACTGAAAATAAGGCTCCGAAAAAATCACATTGTTTGCATTACATAAAATTTCCAACACTAAATTTGAAGTTTTAACGGAGTAAAAACTAGTTAGAACTTCTTCATATTCAATTAGAATTTCATTGCTTACAATCCAATCCAACTTTTGTTCAATAAATGAATTGTATATAAAGAATTCGAAGTTAATTCTATTTAAGGTTTTAAGAAGAACGTTGGTATCAATGACCACCTTAATACTGCTCATCCAAAAATACTATTTTGCATTGGTTCTGAAATGGGTTTCCTCCAAAGCTCTGAATTCGGTATCCGTAATGTTTTTTTCGACTATTACCTTATCTACTTCATCCAAAAGCTGTTTGCTTAGATACTCAACCAAAACTTGCTTTATTTCAACAATATCCTCTTCTGGGATATTCCTATCAAACATCCTTAATAATCCTATTTGAATTGGATTCAATCCACTAGTACTTTTCAAATGACTCATTGATAATAAACAATTTTAACAAATATAATATTTTTAAAAACCGATAAGTATAATTACAACAAGAATTTATGAATAAAAACACCCAAACACAAAAAAAACACCCTATTTCTAGGGTGCTTTTTTAAAATATGATTAATCTAATCGATTACTCAAGGATTTCAGTTACCTGACCCGCACCTACTGTACGTCCACCTTCACGTATCGCAAAACGAAGACCTTTGTCCATCGCAATAGCGTTGATCAAGTTTACAGTAATAGTGATGTTATCACCAGGCATAACCATCTCAACATTTTCTGGAAGGAAAATCTCACCAGTTACGTCGGTAGTTCTGAAGTAGAACTGAGGACGATATTTGTTAAAGAATGGTGTGTGACGTCCACCTTCTTCTTTCGAAAGAACGTAAACTTCAGCTTTGAATTTGGTGTGAGGCTTCACAGAACCTGGCTTACAGATTACCATACCTCTTTTTATAGACTCTTTGTCGATACCTCTCAACAAAAGACCTACGTTATCACCAGCTTCACCTCTGTCAAGGATTTTACGGAACATCTCAACACCAGTTACTACTGACTTAAGACCTTCAGCTCCCATACCAAGAATGTCCACTGCTTCACCCGAGTTGATGATACCAGTTTCGATACGACCCGTAGCTACAGTTCCACGACCAGTGATTGAGAATACGTCCTCAACTGGCATCAAGAATGGTTTGTCAGTAGCACGAGCAGGAAGTGGAATAAAGTTATCAACTGCATCCATCAATTCTTCGATTTTGGCAACCCACTCAGGCTCATTGTTCAAACCACCAAGTGCTGAACCTTGAATTACTGGAATGTTGTCTCCGTCGAATTTGTAGAATGAAAGCAACTCTCTGATTTCCATTTCTACTAGTTCAAGTAATTCTGGATCGTCAACTAAGTCAACTTTGTTCATAAATACTACAAGTTCAGGAACACCTACCTGACGAGCAAGAAGGATGTGCTCACGAGTTTGTGGCATTGGACCGTCAGTAGCAGCTACCACGATGATAGCTCCATCCATTTGGGCAGCACCAGTTACCATGTTTTTAACGTAGTCAGCGTGACCAGGACAGTCAACGTGAGCATAGTGACGATTAGCAGTCTGATACTCTACGTGAGAAGTATTGATGGTAATACCACGCTCTTTTTCTTCAGGTGCATTATCAATTGACGAGAAATCTCTAACCGCAGCTAGACCTTTGTTGGCCAAAACTGAAGTAATAGCAGCTGTCAATGTAGTTTTACCGTGGTCAACGTGACCGATTGTACCGATGTTAACGTGAGGTTTACTACGGTCAAAATTTTCTTTTGCCATTTTATTTGATAAAATTTATGTTGTTCAAAATTGTTTTTACTAAAAAAGAGCAATCAGATTGTCTAATTACTCGAAACTTAATTCCATTCGAAAATTACGCCCAAATTCAGTATAGAGCCTTTGAGCAGAATCGGACTGCCGACCTCTTCCTTACCAAGGAAGTGCTCTACCACTGAGCTACAAAGGCTTTATGGAATCAGAGCGGGAGACCGGGCTCGAACCGGCCACCTATAGCTTGGAAGGCTATCGCTCTACCAAATGAGCTACTCCCGCTTTTAACACTTTTAAATGGTGGGGGCGGATGGATTCGAACCACCGTAAGCGTAAGCTAGCAGATTTACAGTCTGCCCCATTTGGCCACTCTGGTACACCCCCAAATAATCTCAAAGAACACACCCTTTTCGAAAGGAGATGCAAAAGTAGAATCTTTTTTTATATTGACAAAACTTTCTCAGAAAATTTCTCAATAAAATTTCAACATTTTCCTACTGAATCACAATTACACATGATTATTTACTGATAATCAGGGCAAATGTTACTTTCATTAATTGTGAAAAAAACACACAACCTTTACCGATGCCAAATTATTCCAAAAATAAATTGATCCTTAATTCCAATCCAGCGGTAGGTTTAATTTCTGAACCCAAAAGTGTATTCGCCTAATCCCCTAAAAAAAACCTAACCGTGATAAATTGGCTTCAAACTTCGAGCCAAACACAGCACCCGCATCAAGCAAAACTGAAATTATTGGAATTACAGTCTCTGAAGACTAAAAATCTCTCTTTCTAACTATTCAGCTACTAATGTTCCAATATTATATGGTTTTTTGGAAAACGAGTTTACTTTTTTGAATTCATTTTTTGCTAGAAAATATCAACAAAAACACATAAAACATTGACAAAAAACTACATTTAGAATATTTTGGAACTTACCCTACAAAAAATCCCCAATTCAAATGAAATGAAAAAGGGATTTTATGATATAAAAATTTACAACTCCTTATACTACACTCAACCTAACGGTATTGGTTCTATTGTTTTCGGTAAGTGGGAAACTCATGGTATTGATATATTTATCGCCAGTCTGCAATAAACCTTTGGTTACCAAATACTTGTTCGCTTCCTCTAACATAGCCCCTGAGTTGGCATATTTTATTTTTTCCAAAGCAATAACCTCAACACCCCAATACAAGCTCAACTGAGTCATTAGTTTTGTATTTGATGTAAAGATATAAATGTTTGACTTCGGTCTGTGATGTGAAAGCCTCACTGCCGTATAGCCTGAAGACGTGATTCCGATTAAGGCTTTAACATCTAAGTCACGAGCCATTCTACAACCCATCATGATTACAGTATCGTTGTCTTTATCATTTGAAACGTAGTCTGCTTCAGTAACTCTTGTATGATGGCGGAAGTACAATCTTGACGCATCACCAAATTTCTCCACATGAGCAATAGTTTTAGACATCGTCTCCACTGAAAGCAAAGGATATTTACCAGATGCACTTTCTGCACTTAGCATAACGGCATCCGCTCCGTCCAATACAGCATTGGCAACGTCACCAACTTCTGCTCTTGTAGGGCTTGGGCTGTCTATCATACTTTCGAGCATCTGAGTAGCCACTATTACAGGCTTAGCCGCCAAATGGCATTTGTGTATCAGTATTTTCTGAATTATCGGCACCTCTTCGGCTGGCATTTCTACACCCAAGTCACCCCTGGCTACCATAACGGCGTCAGTAGCTTCTATGATCTCGTCCATGTTGGTTATGGCCTCAGGCTTTTCAACCTTGGCTATCACTTTGGCAGAAGACCCTTTAGATTTGATGTATTCTTTAATGTCCAAAATCTCTTTGGCAGTTCTTACAAATGAAAGAGCAATCCAATCTACATCATTTGCTAGGCCAAAATCTAAATCCGCCCAGTCTTTGTCTGTCACTGATGGTTGCGAAATATTGGTATTAGGCAAATTGACCCCTTTCTTTTGTTTCAAAAGACCTCCATAAACTATGTCAGTGGTAACCTCCTGTTTTTGTTTATCCACGCTAACAACTTTTACCTCTAATTTGCCATCGTCCATCAATATTCTGTCACCTAGACTAACGTCTTGAAACATACCTTTGTAGGGTGTGCTCGCTCTTTCTGCATTTCCAACAATATCTTCATTTGTAAAAACGAATTGATTACCAGCAATTAATTCTACGCCAGTGTTGCCACCTACCATTTCTCCAACACGGATTTTTGGCCCTTGCAAATCCTGCAAAATGGCACAATTGAATCCGTATTCAGTATTTATTTTTCTAATTTTTTCTATCCTAAGTTTATGATCCTCATGCGTGCCATGCGAAAAATTCAATCGAAATACATTTACACCCGCCTGAGCCAAAGCGACCAACATTTCTTCAGATTCAGAAGCTGGACCTACTGTTGCTACAATTTTTGTTCTTTTATTCATATAATAGATTAATAATTTTGGAGAATTCAATGCTTTTTTAGCCAAAAGCTTCGGTATTCGCCACATTTCGATATTTCAACCGCAAAATTAAAAATATTAGTTTAGACTTACAGAATAAAATTTCAGTTTGTTAGGATTTGGATAGCATTTTATTCCTATTTTAATCAGAACAGCCCTACAAAATATTTCTACGTGTCTATTTTGATTAATTTTGTACTCTATTCTGAAGAAGTATTAAAATAATAAAACTATGAGCGAGAAAATCTACGTTTTCGATACCACACTACGTGATGGCGAACAAGTGCCAGGATGCCAGCTAAACCTTGACGAGAAGCTAATGATAGCCCAGGAACTCGACAAACTAGGAGTGGATATTATCGAGGCGGGATTTCCCATCTCTAGCCCTGGGGATTTTAAGTCTGTTGAGGGCATAGCCAGGGTAGTGCAAAATGCAACTGTCTGTGGATTGACCCGCTCGGTTAAAAAGGACATAGAAGTGGCTGCAGAGGCACTGAAGTCGGCTCGTAAGCCAAGAATTCATACAGGAATAGGTGCCTCGGACATTCATATTTTGCACAAGTTTAATAGCAATCGTGACGAAATTCTACAAAGAGGAGTAGATGCAGTAAAATATGCCAAGAGTTTTGTAGAAGACGTAGAATTTTATGCTGAAGATGCTGGCAGGGCAGATCTGGAGTTTTTGGCAAGACTTACGGAAGCTGTTATAAAAGCTGGAGCGACGGTTGTGAACCTTCCAGATACCACAGGATATTTGTTGCCGCATCAAATGTATGATCGCGTAGATTATTTGATGAATAATGTACCAAATGTGGACAAAGCCATCCTTTCTATGCACTGCCATAACGACTTGGGCATGGCCACGGCAAATACCATAGCAGGAATAAGGGCTGGAGCAAGACAAGTAGAGGTAACTATGAACGGTATTGGAGAAAGAGCCGGAAATACTTCATTAGAAGAAATAGTGATGACTTTGAAAGTACACAAAGACTTGGGCTTACATACTAACATTAATACGGAAATGCTCTATCCACTGAGTCAGTTGGTATCTAAAACCATGAGAATGCCCGTACAAGCAAACAAGGCAATCGTTGGTCGTAATGCATTTGCACATTCATCGGGCATACACCAAGATGGTTTCTTGAAGCATTCGCAAACCTACGAAATTATGACGCCCCAAGAAGTGGGCATTAACAAATCTGATATCGTTTTAACAGCACGTAGTGGTCGTCATGCCTTAAAACACCGTCTTTCATTGCTAGGATTTAATGTGGGAAAAGACAAGATTGATGAAACCTACGACCGGTTTCTTGACCTAGCCGACAAAATCAAAGAAGTCAATGACAAAGACTTGGTGGTATTGATGAAACAACTCACCGAGGGTGAGTAATAGGACTGAAGTTTCGGCGTAAATACTAAAATTCAATCATTTAGAATGTTTTCTAAATTTTAAAATACTAAACAACAGCACTTTAGCAATTTTTAAATAAATACTTATTGTTCCTAATATTTCCTTTGCAATCCGTTGTAAAATTTCGCTTTCAAAGGATTTCTGGTAGCCCAAAACGTTGCTAGCAAAATTAGAGGCGGACGGCTAGTCAGGATTATTTCGAACCACGGTTGGAGCAAAAAAAAGTGTTTTTTTGTTTGGGACCGACCTTTGGGCTTTTTTTCAAAGGGCCGACAACTCGGCGGTGCAACGACTCGCAAAAAGAAGTGGGCACGCCTAGTGCCGCCTTGCAAGGCACACAAAGTGTAAAATAAAACTGTTTTTAACCCCGAAATTTTAGTTACCGAAAAGATTATCGTTAAACTGACTTTGGCATTTCAAATTGACTTTTACTTTTCCTCGAGATTTTTTGTGAATAATTGGAATAAAATAATGTCACCCCGATGGGGCTTATAGCCATGCCGCTTTAATTTTTTTTAACCAAAATATCAATCCTCTGGGCTTTAACTTTAGGGTTTTTAATTTTCAACATTTTGAGAGATGGATTTAAGCCTCATCGAGGCATCATATTGGTAAAAATGAAAACTTAACTTCCAAATTAAAGCCCAAGTTTGGCAACATTTAAAAAAAATATTTGTCAAATTCAAAACGCCCTAAAAAACTTCTTAAGCTCAAATCAATTTCTAAGTCTTGCATATTCTTTGAAAAAGTACATAATCTCCACTAAATCAGCAACAAGTTTTGGTTAATAAATATTTTTTGTTAACTTTGCAGCCCCAAATACCGCCTTGTGGGTGCTGCCCGCTCTCGTAAGGCCAAATCAATTATATGAAAAGTAGGAGTTCCGACCTGCTTTAAGTGCTTAAAATTAGCATCTTATAATTAGAAAAAGATTTGAATTGAAACAGAGCAAACTGATTGGGGAAGGTCCTCTTTTTGAATTCATAAATTGATTAATTAACGTTAAAAATTAGTACTCGTGGATCAATTAAGTTATAGAACTGTGTCGGCTAATCGCCAAACAGTAGAAAAAAAATGGGTTGTGATAGACGCCAGCAATCAAATATTGGGTCGTCTTTCTAGTCAGATTGTAAATATTTTAAGAGGCAAAAATAAGCCTTCGTTTACACCTCATGTTGACTGTGGAGACAACGTGATAGTGATTAATGCAGAGAAAATTCGTTTGACAGGCAAGAAAATGACTGATAAAGTCTATACTCGTCATACAGGCCACCCAGGTGGACAACGTTTTGCTACTCCAAGAGAGCTAATGGCTAAAGATGGTAGAAAAGTAGTAGAAATGGCCATCAAGGGTATGTTGCCAAAGAATCGTTTAGGAAGCAAATTGTATACAAATCTATATGTATACGAAGGAGCTGAGCATCCGCATCAGGCACAAACGCCTACAACCATCGAAATTAATAATTAAGAACGAAAAAAACTTAAAATAAAATGCAGGTAATCAATACCGTTGGTAGAAGAAAAACAGCAGTTGCCCGTATCTATATGAAACCTGGTACAGGTGGAGTGACCATTAATGGTCGTGAGATGGCAAATTATTTCCCAACAGAGGTTCTTCAAATTATTTTGAACCAACCTTTTGGTGTAGTTAACGCTACAGGAAAATATGATCTTAAAGTTAACGTAAGAGGTGGTGGTATCGCCGGACAAGCAGAAGCTATCAGAATGGCTATTGCTCGTGCATTATGCGAAGCCGACACTGAGAATAGGCCTCCGCTCAAGAAAGAAGGATTCCTTACAAGAGACTCACGTATGGTTGAGCGTAAGAAATACGGACGTCGTAAAGCTCGTAAGAGATTCCAGTTCTCGAAACGTTAATATTTATAATTTGTTAGTTTGGCAATGTGTTAATGTGCTAATTAATTTTAGAATGTCATTGACTAATTATCGAATTAACAAATTAACAAATTATTCTCGTCCAGACAGTGCTTATCGTGCCCGATGTACTGTGCTGCAAATTCAATTTTTTTCAAAACATTTTTAAACAAAAGAAATGGCACAAATTCAATACAAAGACCTGTTAGATGCAGGCGTACATTTTGGTCACCTTACTCGTAAGTGGGATCCAAGAATGGCTCCATATATTTTTATGGAAAAAAACGGGATTCACATCATTGATTTGAATCACTCTCTTGAAAACCTTGCAGCTGCTCAAGCTTTTGTAAAAAGCGTAGTTCGTTCAGGACGTAAAATCATGTTTGTTGCTACGAAAAAACAAGCTCAAGAAATCGTTTCTGAAGAAGCAAAACGCCTGAAAATGCCTTTCGTTACTGAAAGATGGTTAGGTGGTATGTTGACTAACTTTTCGACCATCAAAAAGTCGTTGAAGAAAATGACTAACATCGATAAAATGCTTTCAGACGAAACAACAGCTAAAAATATAGCAAAAAGAGAGAAATTGATGTTGGGTCGTGAGCAAGCTAAATTGGAGAAATTGTTAGGTGGCGTTGCTGACCTTTCAAGACTTCCAGCGGCATTGTTCGTAGTTGATATCAAAAGAGAGCACCTTGCTATAGCTGAAGCCAAGAGATTGGGTATTCCCGTGGTAGCCATGTGCGATACTAACTCAAACCCTGAAATTGTAGATTTCGCTATTCCTTCGAATGATGATGCTTATAAATCTATTTCATTGATTACCCTTGCTATTGGTAAAGCCATAGAAGAAGGTATCCTTGAGAGAAAAACTGACAAAGAATCTGCTGCTTTGCAAGAAGAAGAAGATGCTAAAAGAGCAGTTGATACAGCCAGAGAAGTTGTTTCAAGAGGAGATGATGAGTCAGCTGAAGGCAAAAGAAAAAGAGTAAAAACATCTGAGGTTGCTGAAGAGGCGAATCCAGTAGTTGAAGAAGCGGCTCCAGTAGCTGAAGTTTCGGCAGAAGTAGACGCTGCTGCACCAAGCGAAGAAGAACCTGCGGCATAATATACCGAACGCTTCGACAAGATAATAGAATAGCCCGAAGCATTGCTTTGGGCTGTTCGTTTTAAAAAAAGACTAAAAAGTTTATTTACATAAAAATAATATAAAATGAATATTACTGCAGCTGACGTAAACAAATTGCGTCAATTAACAGGAGCTGGAATGATGGATTGCAAAAAAGCCCTTACGGAAGCCGAGGGAGATTTTGACAAAGCCGTGGAAGTATTGCGTAAAGCTGGACAAAAAGTAGCAGCAAAGCGTGCTGATAACGAAACTTCAGAAGGTGTCGTTTTGGTAGATGTTAGCGATAGCGGAAAAAGTGCTAAAGTATTGGCTTTGGCGTGTGAAACTGAGCCCGTATCGAACGTAGAAGACTTCAAAAACCTTGCGAATGCTATTCTTCAAGCGGGTGTAAAACACCACGCTAAAGACGCAGAAACATTGTTGAACTTGTCGTTGGAAAACGGACAATCAGTTCAAGAAAATATCACTGAATTGATTGGTAAAATTGGCGAGAAAATAGTAGTAGCAGCATACAACCACGTAGAAGGTGAGCAAGTAGTTGCCTATATCCATAGCAACAGAAAAGCTGCTGGTATAGTATCTTTTGAAAACACTAGTGGTACTGATGTAACTGACCTTGGTAGAGATGTAGCGATGCAAATCGTAGCTATGAAACCAGTAGGTTTGGACAAAGACAGTGTTGACCCAACTATCGTAGAAAAAGAAATCGAAATTGGTAAAGAGCAAGCACGTGCTGAAGGTAAACCTGAGGCTATGTTGGAGAAAATTGCTTTGGGTAAATTAAACAAATTCTACAAAGAGCAAACATTGCTTAACCAAGAATTCGTAAAAGACGGTTCGGTAACCATCGCTCAGTTGCTTGAAAAAACTGTGAAAGGATTAACTATCTCTTCTTTCAAAAGAATTCAAATCGGATAATTTTTTAGCTGTTAGCTTATAGTCAATAGCTTTATAATTCAAGACCCCGCAATTTTTTGTGGGGTCTTTTGTTAATTTGAAAATCTAAAGCACTAAATTAGGATAGAGTTTGACCAAAACATTCTCTAACAAATGGAAATTACAAGTCTCAGCCAACTAGATTTAAATAAAACCTACAGCTACGCAGACTACTTCTCTTGGAAAATAATAGAGAGGGTTTAGCTATATGTAGGTAAGGTATTCGAAATGTCTCCAGCAAAAAATAATTATCACCGAAGAATTTCGAGAAATATTAGTACCGAATTAATAATTTTCTCATAAAAAAGACCGTAGGAAGTATTT
>CAMCYZ010000004.1 GCA_945885545.1 Spirosoma fluviale | reverse complement strand
ATCGTTTCCTTTCCTCCAAAACTAAACGCACCCGAACCGGTAGCCATATCTGAGACTACATTCCCAGTTGGATCTATCATTCGCATATAGATAGTTTTGTTTTCTTTTTTGGTCAATGGATTTTCGGCCAATTTAAACGAAACCTTTACTCTATCTACCCTGCGGGCTTTAAACTCCTCCCCCTCTCTCTCTTTCCCTCTTGAGTTAATGGCAGAAACCGCGTAATTCATTGGTCTCATTGCTGAGGCCAAGGTGACTTTTTCTGACAATTCACGATTTTGAACGGTAGTTTTATAAACCGAGTCCGCCAATGCCTCTTTTGCTGTTCTAAGGTCTGAGTTAGTAGTTTTCAAACCAGTGTTTTCAGAGTTCAAAACCTGATTTTGATTGTTCAAAACAGCATTTTCTTCTCTAAGTTTAGCTATTTCGACATCTTTTTCCAGCAACAAAGCCTCGTAATCTTTTATTTTAATTTGGTATGCCTTTACATCGAAACTTTTTGAGGACATCAAGTTCCTTTTGTCTTTCTGTAACTCCGCTTTCAATGCTTCTAACTCATCTATCTGTCCACCTAAGGCTGCTATTTCGGCTATTTTGGCATCCAATTGAACCGATATGGAATCTAACTTAGTATTGGTTCTTAATAGTTCGTTGGTTTTTTCGGTTATAGAAACGTTGTTCTGAGAATTTTCTTGCTTCTCACTAAAGTACAAATACCCAAAAATAGCAGCGATAACCAAAGCCAATACTAATCCAGCCTTAATAATCGAGTTGCTACTGTTATTTGATTCTTCCATAATATTAGTTTAGAGTTTATTAATATGACAAAAATAAATTTTTATTTTTGTAATCAAAGCTATATTTTGTTAAAATTCAGCTGGAATAAAGTAAAACCCTATAAATTTCTAACATTTGAATCAATTCAAAATCAAAAACAGCCCATATCTTATTGTGGCCATTGCCGCTTTAGGTTACTTTGTAGATGCCTACGATTTGATACTGTTTGTAGTAATCCGAAAAGCCAGCTTGATTTCAATAGGTGTTCCAGAGAATGATTTGAGTTCTGTGGGCTTATCACTATTTAATATTCAGATGATCGGAACTTTCGTAGGTGGAATTTTCTTCGGTATAATGGGCGATAAACGCGGCCGTTTATCGGTTTTATTTGGTTCTATACTGGTTTATTCATTGGCCAACTTGCTCAATGCGGCCGTTGATAGTCTTTGGCAATACTACGTTCTGCGATTTGTGGCTGGCTTTGGTCTAGCTGGGGAGCTTGGGGCCGGGATTACACTTGTTTCAGAAACCATGCCTCAAAAAAAACGTGGTTATGGAACCGCCATTGTAGCTGCCGCGGGTGCATCTGGAGCATTTTTTGCGGGTATTGTGGGCGACATGACACCTTGGCGGATATCATATATAATAGGTGGAACAATGGGATTGGTATTACTTTTTTTAAGGTTCAATACATTCGAATCGGCCATGTTTGAGAAAACTCAAAATACAAACATCACCAAAGGAAATTTTCTTTCTTTGTTTACAAGTAATTCACGACGAAAAAGATACCTGTCGAGTATATTAATTAGTTTACCCATTTTCTTTACAATCACCATACTTATGCAGTTGGCTCCAGAATTGGCCAAAACCATGGGCATTTCGGAAGAAATCAAGGCAGGAACAGCCGTTACTTTGGTCTATCTCGGACTTTCGATTGGAGACCTAAGTTCAGGACTCATCAGTCAATTTTTAAAAAATAGAATCTCTACCATTAGGGGATTTCTTATTCTTGGTGCTGGAATCACAGTCTTTCACCTGGTCAATGACCGCATAAACCTACAGTTACTATATCTTTCTTACGTACTGCTAGGTTTTGGTGCTGGTTATTGGGTAAATTTACTTACTTTGGCTGCAGAACAATTTGGAACAAATATAAGAGCAACAGTAGCTACCACCATACCCAATTTTGCACGAGGTGCAGTAGTGCCCATAAGCTTTTTATATCAGTGGATTTTGACCAAAAACAATGGTAATATATCAAAATCTGCCTTATATACGGGTATATTCTGTTTCGCAGTGGCATTTGTTTCAACTTATTTCATACGAGATACCTTTTCAAAAGACCTCGATTACACCGAATAAAAAAATGGCACTGATTTCAAAGAAAAAAATACCTTTCAAAATATCGCCTCTCCTGCGTAACTACCTGCGTGAAACTAGTCGTGAGATAGATTCGCCGCTTAAATACAGCGATCTTTTAAGATATGACAACAAAATAACGCTATATGACAAAAACGGCAACGATACGCTCTGGGAAACGGTGTTTTACTCCCAAACTGACCTCGTGGAAATTTATGAAAACCTCAAAAATATATATGCAGACCTTAAAACCGATGGTGACGAATCCGTAATAAAGCACTTAGTGGTGGATAGAGTAGATATTTGTACTTACGCCAATACTTTGCCGTTTAGGGTGCGTATCAGCAACAAAGTAAACGACAACTACGATTATTTTTATATCAAAAAAGCCGATGCCTCCAGAATCTACGGACTTGAGTTAGAACACCTTTTGTCACCCAACGTAATGTCATATTTTACTTCCGAAGATACATTAATAGAAGAACACATTGCAGGCATTACGGGTGACCTATTCATGCAAAACCATTTGAATGACATCAACCTAAACCCTATCAGGCTTACTAAAGAGTTCATAAAATTTAATGAACGTTGTTTTGTTAGGCTTTTGGGCGATATGCATTCTTCAAATTTTGTAATAATTGTAACACCAGATTTTGAGGATTTTCACTATAGAATCAGAGCCATAGATTTTGACCAACAATCTTACGAAGCTTCCAAGTCAGTATATATGCCACAATACTTTAAACAAAACAACGCCATTATAGATTTGGGTATGAAATACATGACCTCGGAATCAGTGAAGCAATACCAAACAGAAGAGCGGTCGTTGATAGCCCACCGTATGAAAGATGAAAAAGTAAAACTTCAAGAACTACTAAATTGCATGAAAACAGATAAAATACACCTAGATGCTAATTTGGTACAATTGAGAAAGGAACTATCGACACATTATAAAAACAAAGCCTTTTTGGCCTGTGAGTCGATGGGTGAGGCGGTAGAGCTGAGCCTTAAAATGGTCACAGCCTTTTAAGACTTCAAAAAACGAATCAACAGTATTTCGACTAATAAGAAAAATAATGCGGCTACGACAAAATATTTCCATAGCGGTTTACCTAGTGAAGTGTCTCTGAAGGCTTCAATGAAACTACCATCGAAAATATCGTCATAAACTTCAACATTCTTTTGATTTTCAAAAACATCTCGAAGGTTTTCAGAGCTGTAACTGTCAAGTTTTGACTCTAAATGATCGTGGTTTAGTGCCAATGTTTTTCCCACTTTTCCGTTTATGACCAAATCATAAAAACCAGAACCAAACAGCTGACCTTCGCTCAGTTCAGAAGATTTCGGAAGCGTCAGATTAAGTGTTTTGCCCAACAACCTTTGCACAGGAATAATCTCCAATTTGTCGTTTTTGAGTTTATAGCTTGCATTTTTTGGTGCATTGGGCATAAAAAAACTAATTGAAGACTCGCTGAAATTATACGACAACCTATCGGATTTACTACTCAAATAGGCCATTTTATAAAACGTAGGCACAAAAAAAGCATGTTCTGCAAAATTTCCAAATTTGGCATTTAGCGGACTAGCCAACAAATAAATAAGGCCGTCGCCAACTTTCGTTCTAGTTAGAAAAACCTTCCCGTTTCTGAAGCTCAATAGTTTCTCGGCAGCACCTCCCCATTGCAACTTTGGAGTAGATTTAGGCAAACTTACCAAGCTATTGAAAGAACTTCGCTCAAAAACATCGGCGTAAAAAGGAGACGTCTTATCAGGTTCGTTTATATCCACATAATTTTCAGGACTTGGCACTTCATTCACAACTTCAATATTCTGAAAACCATATTTACCCAAGAAACCAAGGTAACTCACAGCCACAGGATTTTCAGAAGGGCTAATGACTACACTTCCGCCCGAAGCTAGGAAATTTTCGAGAGCCAAATTGGCTTCCCCGTCTATCGTAGAAACGCCTTCCAAAATTACGATATCAGCGTTTTGCACTTGACCAGGATCAAAGTTATCAACCGAAAAAGAGGTGTATTTAAACAAACTATCGTTGGCGTACATCTTCGAAAGATAGTTCTGCGGACTACGTTGCCCAAAGAGATGCAAAACTCGAATGGTTGGCGAAGCATTTAGGACAAAATAAAAGTCGTTGTCGAAAGTAATGGGCTGATCATCAAATAATATTTTACCGCGGTGTACGCCTCGTTCCTTAACCGTAAAGTTAAAGGTGGCCGCAGACGAACCGTTTGGAGCAATATTTACGGATGAAGTAGAGGCCTGTATATTGTCTATAAACAACTTCAGTGGCAATTTCTCAACGCCTCTACTTCCTGAATTATAGACCTTTACATTCAGCACATTATTCTGCATTTCTCTAACCACAGGCAAACTCAGCCATACAGAATCCACAAAAACGTTCTGCGAAGCTTTACCGGTTACGGGTATCAAATGCACCTTGTCATTAGAATCTATTTTAACATTTTCTAACTTACCAACAGTAGATTTTTGAAAATCAGAAAACCAAAAAAAATGATTTTGGGCAGAAGGATTGTGTTTTTCAGCAATGGAACGTTGTCTTTTATATACTTGTTCCAATGTGCGTGGAATTTCAGAAAAATCCGTTGTGGTAAGTCTATCCTTTACTTTGGAGGCATTTGTAACGAACTGATCTTGCCCATCGAAATCATTGGTGGTCATTTGAATATTAGAAGACCTGTTGAAAATCGAAAGCAACTCGTCGACTTTGATAATGGCCAAATCTAAAAATCGTTTGCTTTCAGTATTATTTTGCATACTCAACGAATTGTCGAGATAAATACCATTAATTCCCATTGGCTTTGCAATGAAATTCCCTTTGTTTTTGAAAAATACAGGCTGAGCAAAAGCAAAAATTAAAAACGCCAAAAACAACATTCGGGCGGCCATTATGAGCAGCTGCTTGAATTTTCTGAAAGCCGAAGATTTGGTTTCAACCGTCTTCAGAAGAGCAACATTGGAGAAAAAAACTTTTTTGGTTCTTCGAAAATTGAAAAGATGCACAATGAGCGGAATACTCAAGGCCAACAATCCCCACAAAACACTTGGAAACAAAAACTGCATATTTTCAAAATTCAGATTTATAGCATATCAAATGTCCAATAATTTTGACCATACAAAACTCCCGGAGCCGCATATACAATTAGAAGACAGTTACTTCCTCAAATAACGACAAAACCCAAGCCAAAATGTAAAAAAAACTAGACTTGACAAAAAACAAAAAGTGATTTCACAAAAAAACAATGTAGAATTCCTGTAAAATCACTTTAAGAAAAATATCGTCTATTAAGCACCGACCTTAGTACTGTCTGCTGCTGGAGCAGCTGCGGTAGTTTCTGAGGTTGAAGCTGGAGTAGATGGGCCGTAAAGTTTTTCACGGATAGCCGCAGTGCGGGCTTCTAACTCTGGCTTAGCTGTATAGGTTACATTTAATTGCCTAGCTACTGAATCTGGGTGAACGCCATAAACGTATTCGTTGCCCTCATTTACATCATCCTGCTCAATTCGGTTGTTTTTCTGATATCCACAAGAGGCCAAAGCCACTAAACAGAAAATGAATACTATGTTCTTTTTCATTATGAAACTTATATCATTTAAATTTGCACAAATTTAAAATGAGCAATCCAAAAAGCCAAAGTTTATTTTAATTATTCGGTTCATATTTTCTAATTGCCCGCATTGAGGGTTTTAAAGCTGTTTTTATATGCATTATGACGTGGTAGTAATTGGTGGAGGAATTGTTGGGCTCGCTACAGCTCTTAATCTGAAAAAAGCCAGGCCAAGTTTGAGATTATTATTGATTGAGAAAGAAAACAGCCTTGCTGCTCACCAAACGGGCCACAACAGTGGCGTTATTCACTCAGGACTATACTATAAACCAGGTAGTTTGAAAGCCAAAAACTGCATAGAGGGTTACCACATGTTGATAGACTTTTGTAATGAGAACAACATAAAATATGAACTCTGCGGTAAAATAGTTGTGGCCACCAGAGAGGATCAAATACCAAGCCTTGAAACGTTATTCGAAAGAGGAATACAAAATGGACTGAAAGGCTTAGAAATGCTAAACAAGGAACAAATGCGAGCCATAGAACCTCATGTGGCTGGCATAGCAGGAATAAAAGTACCGCAAACGGGTATTATCAACTACACCACGGTTTCAGAAAAATATGCCGAAAATATTAAAAATCTAGGAGGAGAAATTCGTTTAGGAGAAAAAGTAAGTTCTATTTCTGAAATAAACAACGTTTCGACAGTGGTTACTAATAAAGGAAGTTATGATACAACATTAGTTATAAACTGTGCTGGGCTTTATTCCGACAAAGTAGCTCAGTTTACTGAAAAAGAGAAAGTTAAGGTGCGAATAATTCCTTTCAGAGGAGAGTATTATGAAATAAAACCCGAGAAACAATATTTGGTAAAACACCTCATTTATCCTGTTCCTGATCCAAACTTTCCTTTTTTAGGTGTGCATTTTACGCGAATGGTAGATGGTGGCGTTGAAGCCGGACCAAATGCAGTATTAGCATTTAGAAGAGAGGGGTACAAAAAACTTTCAGTTGATTTTTCAGAATTTGGAGAAACACTGGCATGGCCAGGATTCAGAAAAGTAGCCGCTAAATATTGGAAAACTGGAATAGGTGAGTATTACCGCTCATTCTCGAAATCGGCATTTACAAAAGCACTCCAAGCGTTAATTCCAGAAATCAAAGAGGACGACCTAGTGCCAGGCGGTGCTGGAGTGCGAGCTCAAGCCTGTGATTACGACGGCGGACTACTCGATGATTTTGCTATCATAGAAAATAGACAAGCCATCAATGTTTTGAATGCCCCTTCTCCGGCAGCCACTTCGTCTCTATCTATTGGTAAAACCGTCGCTGAAATGGCCTTAAAACGTCTGAATTAAAGAAATTACCTTTTAAATTTTTATTATTCCATATTTCTGAATTATAATATTTAGTTTTGCCTTTTTAAAGCTCTCTGAAATTACATGAATCCAGAGTCAATAATTTTCTATAATTTATTCATTTATTTGTTCGGCTTTGTATTGCTACTCAGTCTGAACAAATCCATGTTTAAGCAGCTTTCGGGCTGGATTTCGATAGTAATTAGTGTGCTTGGCATTATTTTTTCTTCAAGTTTACAAGGGCCATCAACCGAAAATTTCAACATATCTTACAATTGGCTGCACTTGGGCGAGACCCGTATAAACTTCACCATACTGATAGACAACCAAACCTACTTTATGTACATCTTGGTGCAAGTTATTGCTTTTTGTGTGAAGCTTTTCTCTACTAAGTATCTAGAGCATGACGACGGTATCAATCGTTATTTTGCGTTTTTAAATCTGTTTGTATTCTCTATGCTTGGGCTGGTTCTGGCAGGTAACCTACTTCAAATGTATCTTTTCTGGGAGCTAATAGGTTTTTGTTCTTACCTGCTTATTGGATTTTGGTATACTAAAAAAGCTGCGAATTCAGCGGCCATAAAGGCGTTTCTAATCAACCGAATGGGAGATGCTTTTCTGATGGTGGGTATATTTCTTTTGTTTTTAATTTACGGAAATCTTGATTTTGACGCCTTAATACCCCAAAATATAAATAAAAATGCATTCGGCTTTCCATTTTTAAGTTCTCAGGGTCTCCAAACTTTGGCAGTATTGATGATTTTTGGTGGAGTAACTGCAAAATCTGCTCAATTGCCTCTGCAGATTTGGCTTCCCGATGCCATGGAAGGCCCTACTCCTGCTTCCGCTCTGATTCACGCGGCCACCATGGTCGTTGCTGGCATATTTTTATTGGGCAGAATTTCGCCCATCATCACACCCGATGCTGGCTTAGTAATAGCATTGACTGGTGCGTTAACAAGTGTTTTGGCAGCCATTTCCGCTGTTTTTCAATATGATATCAAGAAAGTATTGGCCTATTCTACCATTTCGCAGCTTGGCTTTATGGTGGCGGGAATGGGTATGGGAGCCGTTGGTGCTTCCTTTTTTCATCTTGCTACACATGCGTTTTTTAAAGCCGGGTTGTTTTTGTGTGCTGGAGCGGTCATTAACTACATGCATCACGAGCAGGATATGCGAAAAATGGGCAATCTGATTCTTAAACTTCCTGTAGTTTTTTATGCCTATGTCATCTGTGCAGCCTCTTTAATGGGACTTCCATTTACTTCAGGTTTTTTATCCAAAGACTCACTATTAAATGCCGCAGTGGCTTTTGGGACAAAAAACGGACTCAAAGAAATAAAGCTGCTCGTGCCAGTAATGATGGGCATTACTTCATTTCTTACCTCTTTCTATATGATTCGGCAGTTGATTATGGTGTTTTTTCAGAGACAAGAAAGTCCGGTCGATAAAATCATAAGCTCAACCAAAAGAACGTTTGACGGAGTAATAAAATCGTTCCAAAAAATTCTAAATGCCGAAAATGAATCTTTGGGTGAAGATAGACTAACAAATTTTGTGAGAAACTTGGGCATGTTTGAAGTATCCATTATAGGACTTACCGTTTGTTCTACATGGTTTTTATTTAGCTCAAATCCGTTTTCGTTTGAAGAAGTATGGTTTCTTGAGGTTTTCCAAAGTGAAGAAACGCACTTTTCTTGGATACCGCTGGCGGTAGGAATGCTATTTATTTTGGCCTTACTTATAAGCTACAACACTACTTATGAAGAACTGAGAAGGTATTACTTAGGAGAATATAAAACTGGAAATCAAAGAAGATTCTATCTTCTAGCAAAAAATCACTTTTACATCGACCGAATTTATAAAAGACTGTTTTTTATGTTTGTAAAAAGTGGTGAAACGACAAATATGCCCATGACTGCTGGTTTAAGCGATAAAGGTTTGAAAACTCGAAAGTTTGAAATTGCCCCCTATTTTCAACTGATAGAAACTAATATTGTGGATAGATTGATAACAAAAATCAGTTCATTAGTTTTATCTTTGTCCAATTATAGCTCAAAAATTGACGATAAAATATTAGATGGTTCAGTTCTAGGGATTTCGTTTGGCCTCAAAAACTTAGGAGACAAAATAAGAAAATCACAATCTGGGCAAATTCAATTGTACATTTTGGGTATGGTGGTTATCATTTTATGCATTGTTTTTATCAAAATCATAATTTTCTAAAATGCAATCTGGCTTATTAAGTTCTCTCATAATATTACCTCTGATTGCTTCAATGGTCATTTTGTTGCTTCCCGAAAGTTACAAAGGGTCGTATAGGTGGATTTCACTAATTGTACAAGTCCTACTTTTGATAGATTTAGGCACCTTGATTGGTGCTTTTGAACCGAACCACTCGGGTTATCAATTTTTGGAGCATTTTGAGTGGATCAGGCTAACACTCGGCAAAACATCCATATTATCAATAGATTACATAGTGGGTATTGACGGACTAAGCCTATCAATGGTCGCACTTTCTGTGATTATTTTCTTCATTGCCAACATTTCATCGTTTTCTATAAACAAGAAAGAAAAAGCTTATTACAGTTTATTTTTGCTTCTTACGGCGACTGTTATAGGATGTTTCATAGCCGTCGATTTCTTTTTATTCTTTATATTCTTCGAGTTCATGCTCCTTCCTATGTACTTCCTAATCGGTATTTGGGGCGGACCAAATAAGGCTTATGCTTCACTTAAATTTATCATTTATACGCTTGTTGGCTCGGTGATGATTTTGGTGGTTATGATAGCTTTGGCTATGTCTAATGTCGACGAGTTTTTTACTAGTGAATACAAAAGAACGGTTTTTAGCTTCGATTTCAGAATCCTCAGCGATCAAGCCAATTTGCTGAAAGGATCGTTGCTCAATATTGAAACCCCCATTAAAATCTTTGGTGTAAATGCCAGGGACTTTATGTTTATCCTGCTATTTATTGGTTTTGGCATAAAACTTCCGATGGTGCCTTTCCACACATGGTTGCCCGATGCACACGTAGAAGCTCCAACGCCCATTTCAGTAGTTTTAGCAGGAGTTTTACTCAAAATTGGCGGTTATGGACTCATCAGGATAGCCTATGATTTTTTCCCAGATGTTGCAATTCATTACGGTCTTTTGATAAGTATAATAGGTCTAATTTCAATTCTTTATGGTGGTTTCAATGCCCTAGCACAAAAGGATTTGAAAAAACTTATAGCATATTCATCCATCTCACACATGGGTTTTGTGTTACTTGGCTTTGGTGCATTTAACATTGAGGGCTTCAATGGGGCTATTTTCCAGATGTTTAGCCATGGACTCCTATCATCCATGCTATTTCTTATAGCAGGTGTTTTGTATGATAGAACCAAGAACCGAGAGATTGATAACTTTAAAGGTTTGGCCAAAATTATGCCGATATTCACGGTTTTAGTAACCGTCGCATTTTTTGGCTCGCTGGGTTTACCTTCACTTTCTGGCTTTATTGGTGAATTTTTCACCTTGTTTGGCAGTTTTCAAGCCAATACTGTCCCAAAGGTTATTCCAATATTGGGTGTTTTGGGTATAGTTTTATCTGCTATTTATTTACTTTGGACTTTCCAGAAAATGTTCTTCGGAGAGTTTTGGACGAAGGATGAATTCCAAAACAATTTAACGGATCTAAACCAAAAGGAAATATTAATGTTGGGTATTTTGGGCATATTGACCTTACTTTTCGGAATTTTCCCAAACATCCTTTTTGACGTCATTAATCCTACAGTAATTCAACTTTTTGGATGAAGGAATTACAAGAAATACTCAGCAGCTCGCAGCATATTCTACCCGAATGGATTCTTTTACTGGGAATATTGCTCATTGTCATCATAGTTTCTTTTCAGAAAAAAGACTCCAAATGGCCGTACAGATTTTCATTTTTGTTGGTTCTTATCTATACTTTTTCGGCTACATACTTTTATGAAAACTTGCCAGCGGGAGGGTTAAAGCTATACGGAGGTTTGCTTTTGGTAGACCAAACCAGCTTGTTTTTTAAACAGTTAGTAGCCATTTCAACTATTGTTTTCCTAATTCATAGTAGATTATTTGATTACAAATTTGATGGTGAAATATATTTTCTCATGCTTTGTATATTACTAGGCTTGAGCTTTTTATCGATGACCACCCATTTTTTGGTCATTTATGTTGCACTCGAATTGGTTTCTATATCGTCTTATGTATTGGTAGCAACCAAAAACGAAAAAATGAATTTTGAAGCAGCCATAAAATACCTCATTTTTGGGGCAACGAGCAGTGCCATTATGCTTTATGGCATCTCTTTGTTTTACGGCATGGGTCATACGCTAAACTTTGCAGAACCTGCTTTTATTCAAGCTATTGCAGCCAATACACCACTCATTATTCAAATAATCTCATTTTTGTTTTTAGCCGGACTATTATTCAAAATTGCCGCAGCTCCGTTTCATAGTTGGGTTCCTGATGTTTACGAAGTCACTTCTACACCCATAAACTCCTTCTTATCATTTGCACCCAAAGCCGTAGGTGTATTGGTGGTTGCAAGAGTGGTACAATCCAACTTTGCTGACCTAAATGCAGTACTTTTACTCATTATTTTCTTGTCTTTGATTATAGGAAACTTAGCAGCTTTGTGGCAAACCAACTTGAAAAGAATGCTGGGCTATTCGGGAATAGCACAAGCAGGATTCATATTGATTGGCGTATTAAAAAGTCCTCAAACAGATTTCTATGGTGCATTTTTTTATATCCTCACCTACTTGCCAATCACTATGGGTGCGTTTCTCTTGGCTGATTTACTAAAAAACCTTTCGGGTAGCGATGAAATGGAAGACTTTAAGGGTTTAGGCCAACAGAATATATTTCTGGGCCTAAATGCAGTTATCATTATGATGGCATTAGTTGGTCTCCCACCTACTGTTGGTTTTATGGCCAAGTTGATGGTATTTTCCTCCATCGTCAATCTTGGAGAAGCCATGCACAGCTCGGTTTACTACGGACTTTTGATATTCGGACTTTTGAATGCGGCCATATCTATCTATTACTACCTCAAAGTACCGTATTTTATGCTTATCAAAAAGAGTTACAATCAACCTAAGTACAACAACGATTTCTTTCTTACGCTAGTCCTCACCTACTTCAGCATTTCTTTAGTGATTTTCTTCTTGTACCCCGACTTCGGCACAGAATGGGTTAGAAAGGTTCTGTTTTAAGCATTCAGAAAAATTATTACATCGTCACTTAGAAAAATTATAGGTGTTTTTCTCTTTAAAAACCTTGTCTTTGTTCACAAAAGACTAGCATCTGAAGGTTTTTAGTTCCGAACCTGAAGCTATTAGTACAAAATCAGAATCGATATGAACTAATAACGCATTATTCTCTATTGTAATTTGAGCAATCTGGAAATCGTTGCTCTTTCTAATGGTGATTCCTTTTAGAGACTCCCAGACCGCCTTTGAGGCTTTTCAAAAAGGGGAATTACAAGCAAGCTATGAGGTAACTTCTACCCTTATGATTCCATACGAATTTCAAAGAATGCAGGCTATATTGGGTATCAGAAAGTACTTTTCTGAAGAATTGTATGAAGAAAGGAACTCGAAAACCTAAATACTTTTCAAAAAAACAGGGTTGCGGACTTGTTTTTAGAAACATTGAAGAAATATGAGGTAAAAGGCCTTATAAACCAACAAAATGAAGACATGGGAGAATCCTTAGTTGACTACCTAGATATAGCTGAAACTACCAGAACTTAGACAAGCGGAACTGAAGAATATGATTATGACAATGGTAATACCAGAGCTAGACGCATAGAGTTCTGGAAATTAAAAAAAATAAGCGACACTGGAGCATCGCTTATATTCTCATAAAAAGTTACAAATTAGTACTTAGCTGCTTTTCCTGGAGCTGGTGTACTTAATTTTATAAAATCTCTAAGATCTTCGTTAGCCTGTTGTAAGTCTTGCCTACGAAGATACATCATGTGGCCCGAACGGTAGCCCTTCCAACTTAATCTTTCTTTGGTTTTACCGCTTGGATCCATTTGCCACATGTTATACTTGGCATTAAAATAATCGCAAGCACCATCGTAATAACCCGACTGCGTAAGTACATGCAAATAAGGATTGGCAGCCATAGCCGCTCTCAAATTCTCACCCAGATTGACATCGTCACGCTCCCACGGGTTAACTGGACCAAACATATTATATTTCAGATCAGTCTTAAACTTCAATTCTTCACGCAAATACATGTTGATAGGCGGAGTAAACGAATGCAACCAAGAACTCAGCTCTGCATTGAACTCTGGTTTTTCGCCTCCATCTTTTGAGTCAATTCCTAAATATCTAGAATCCAATCTTCCAACCGTGTAACCCCTATCACGAAGTAACTCTTTCCAAAAATAATTAAGTGAAATCTTCAAGTTGTTCTTCATCAAAACGTCCTCTGATAAGCCAGAATATTTTGACATCTTAGCTGCTAAAGCTTTCTTTTCGTTTTCTGGCAGATATCCGCCTTTAGCCAAGGCCGGAATCAATAGATTCACCGTAAAATCCTCTACTTCTGGTAAAAAAGCCGTTAAATCTTTACTTTGAAACGATGTCTCCAAGGCTTTATGATACCAAGCCACAGCAGCAAAATAAGGCAAACGCAAGGCATCGCCCATGGTTTCGTCACGTTTGATACCCAAATCTGTTGGAGAAACTAACACAACGCCATTCAGGTACATCCAGTGGCTGCTCTGTAACTCTAAAGCCATGCCTGAAACACGATTGGTACCATAACTTTCACCTATCAAATACTTCGGTGAAGACCATCGGTTTACCCGACTTACAAAAGTATTTAACCATTCTGAAAGATATTTGATATCAGCTTTTACACCAAAAAATGTAGATTTTGGAGTTTCAGGATTTATAATTCTTGAAAAACCGGTATTGACAGGGTCAATGAAAATAATATCCGCTACGTCTAATATGGAATAAGGATTGTCTTTATAACCATAAGGCTGTACTGGATAACCTTCATCGTCGATGTTTAGTACTTTTGGGCCTGTATAAGCAATGTGCATCCATACCGAGGCTGAGCCAGGCCCGCCGTTGAAAGAAAAAATAATTGGTCGTGTGGCCTTGTCTTTTACATCATTGCGTTCGTAGTATGTATAAAAGCAAGAGGCGATAATTTTGCCGGCCTCGTCCCAAACAGGTATGGTACCTGTGGTAGTTTTATAGGGCACTTTTTGGCCTTTGATAGTTACCTCACCGTTGGTAACTACACTCATGTCAGGATTGAGTATTCTCGAATTTGAAACCTGAGGCTTCTCTTCTACTTTTGGAGTTACCGTTGCAGGAGCAGTTTCTACCTTTTTTTGCTGAGCATTTACTAGAAGGGTTAATCCAAAGCAGAGACTCAATAGTACATTTTTCTTCATTTTTTATTTGTTATAGTTGATTGCTTCTAGGAGGTTTTCCATGTTGCTATCGCTCACTGGAATTTCATATTTTCCAATAGTAATCCTATGGTTTCTAATAGATTCTATCTTTTCGAGATTAACGATGAAGGATTTCTGAACACGCAAGAATTTTTTGGATGGCAGTTTTTCTTCAATTCCTTTCAGTGTCGATTTGGTCAAAATTGGATGCACTGCGTTGGTAACATATATTTTGATATAGTCTTTCAATCCTTCAATGTGGGTAATTTGGTCAAAGTTGATTTTCACCAAGGAGTATTCCACATTTACAAACATGTAGGTCTGTTCTTCGTTGGTACCTTCGTTATTAGCCAGTCTGTAAAGCTCCCGTGCCTTCATGGCAGCCTTAGTAAATCGTTCAAAACTTACTGGCTTCATCAAGTAATCTACAACTTGAAGATCGTAACTCTCCACAGCATATTGCTCGTAAGCGGTTACAAATATAACCATGGGCTTATTGACCATACTTTCTAGCAATTTTGTTCCAGCCATTCCTGGCATTTGTATGTCTAGAAAAACCAAATCGATTTTCTCATTTTCAATCACTTCGATCGCCTCAAAAGCATTTTTACACGTACCTACAAGCTCCAAAAAAGGTAATTGACTAATATTTTCTTCTAGCAGTTTTCGACCTAAAAGTTCGTCGTCAACTGCTATGCATCTAATTTTGGCGTTCATATCTTAGGTTTTGTTTTTTAAATCCAATTCTAAATATACTTCAAAAAAACCGTTTTCTTGTTTCATCAAGAGTTTGTATGCTTCGGGATATAGCAAATCTATCCTTCGCGTTACATTTTTAATTCCAATTCCCGAGTTAGGATCCTTAGTTTCACTTCTTTCGTTGCTCACGAGATTTTTAACCGAAAACTCGAACTTCTCTCCTTCCTTGGCTTTTATAACAATTTCGATTTTGGGGGCATTCACAAATCCTATTCCATGCTTAAAGGCATTTTCAACAAAAGGGATCAGCAGCATTGGCTCTATCATCATAGAACCAGGATTGCCTTCCAACTTTAAGTCAATCTTGACATCTTCTCCAAATCTGACGTTCTGAAGTTTAACATAGTTTTCAAGATATCCAATTTCCTTTTCGACCAAAACCTGCTTATTTTCAGACTCATATAGCATGTATCGTATCAAATTAGAAAGCTCAAGTGTTACACTTTCAGCTTCTTTAGATTTCGTTCTTATCAAATATACTATACTATTTAAAACATTGAATATAAAATGGGGACTAATTTGAGAACGAAGGAACGAAAGTTCTGATTTCAATCTTTCCGCCTGTTCCTCCTGATTCTTTTTAGACTGTCCGGTCATAAATATTACAAAACCATAGAGCGTACTCATTGAAATAATGAACAAGACAGGAAACAATGTGCGGGAATCATAAATACGAATGGGGTATTTATTAACTAGATAATCTTTTAATAAATAATACGCAAATAGGTAAATGGAAAACATCACAAGTAAACTCATGATATAACTAGTCAACTGACCTTTGTGTAGAAATTTCCGAATCAAAAACTCAGAATTGAAGTAAAAGAAGGGCATTGAGAAAAAACCCAATGGCAAGGTGAGCATTAGCCATTCGAGACGGCTCTTGTCATCGTCCATAATCGAATTAAGGATGGGCAAAACCAACCAGAAAAACCAAAAAATAATATGAAACAATATGCGAAAAAGTAAATCGCTAGATATTTTTTTATTCGTAATCAGCACCTTCATAGATTTTGTATGAATGCAATTTCACATTTTTTTTCAAATAAAATTCAAAAACAAGACCAAAATTGTATTTGAATAGATTTAAGATTTATTTTTATGGTATAAGCTCAAAATCATCGATTATCAGCATTTTATCCTCATTAAAGTTTCATTTATCTAATTCTTGGAAACGTGAAACTTTTTAACCTTAATTTTGTTTACGATTTACTATCATAAACTATTGTATGACAAAATATTTCACTTCTATTTTATTTTTAATTAGCTCTTTGGTATTTGCTCAAATACCGGCAGCCTCACAGGGAGGCGATGGAAAAATAACGGGTACTATAATAGACAGCCTAGACAGAACAGCCGTAGAATTTGCGACCTTGTCTTTGTACAAAACCACTGATCTTGTAAAACCGATAGATGGAACTCTTACAGATGATAAAGGAAAATTCATACTTAAAAATGTACCGAACGGCAAATTTGCCATCAAATTTTCCTCTATAGGATTTAAGGACAAAATTGTATTTTTAGAAGAAATTACTGCCAAGAACAAATCCATAACTCTCAAAGATATTTTTATGAGCACTGATGCCAAGCTACTCAACGAAGTGGTGGTAACTGGTCAGGGTGCCGTTATAGAAGAGAAGGTAGATAGGCTAGTTTATAACGCTGACAAAGACATTACCGCCAAAGGTGGCGACGCTGCAGATATTCTAAGAAAAGTACCATTATTGTCTGTAGACCTCGACGGAAACGTATCGCTAAGAGGTAGCTCAAATATAAGAGTTTTGATCAATAATAAACCATCTACCATCATGGCGGCAAGTGTTGCGGATGCTTTGAAGCAAATTCCGGCAGACCAAATAAAAACTGTTGAGGTAATCACTTCACCATCGGCCAAATACGACGCTGAGGGTTCTTCAGGCATTATAAATATCATACTCAAAAAGAACAATTTAGAGGGCTACAGTCTAAATACAGACATAGCTGGTGGAAATAGAGGTGCTAATTTGGGACTAAACGGAAGTTTGAGGACTGGAAAATTTGGCATGACCTTGGGCGGATTCGGAAGAGCCAATTTCAACCCTTCCGAAACTACATTTGAGCAATTGACCAAGCCTTCCATTAAAGAAGGATCAAGCTTCAGAACAAGCCAAAGAGGAAATGCCAAAGATGAAATGGTGTTCGGTAGATATACTTTGGGTGCGGATTACGATATTTCAAAAACTAAATCATTGTCGGCTGGGGCGAGATTCGGCACCAGGAGTTTCAATAGAAATCAAGATTTGACCATCGAACGTTTCGAAAATCTTAGTCAGTTGAGTAATACAAATCAAAGAATTATATCTGAAAATCCATCAAATAGCTGGGACTTTAACCTTGATTACTTGCACATCATTAAACCACAGAAAGAGTTGAGTATATCTACGCTTTACAGTAGAAGCAGTGCAAACTCCGACTTTACAAATACACCCTTGGGTAATCCCGAATTAGAAAGATTAGCCCTAACTAACCGAAATGATAATACTAACCAAGAGTACACCCTTCAAGTTGATTATCAAACACCCATCAAAAAGAATCAATTGGTAGAATTTGGTGCAAAGGGAATCTTCAGAGAGGTGAACAGTGACTTTAGCTATTTGATTGGTGGCAATTTAATAAACGACCCAAAAAGACCTAATGGGTCTTTGGACTACAATCAAAATATCGGAGCTGCCTATTTGGCATACACCTACACAACAAAAAGTAAGTATACCTTTAAAGCAGGTACAAGATATGAAATAACCGATATTTATGCCACTCAAAACAACAACACCAATATTGAGATTGAGCCGTACAATATTTTGGTACCCAATGTGAATATATCTAAAACCTTTGGCGGAAAATATACTGTAAAAACAGGCTATAACAGAAGAATTCAACGCCCTGGTTTACAACAGTTAAATCCGAACGTAAATTTGGTAAATCCGCAAAATATTAACCAAGGAAATCCAGAGTTGAGACCCGAATTGACAGACAACATAGAAGCAAGTGTGAGTGCAAGTATCAAAAAGATATACCTGAATATGTCTGTTTTCACAAGATTAACTGGTAACGCCATTACTCAGGTTGCTACACCCTCGGGTACCGAAAACGGTGTGGTAATCACGACTTTTCAAAATGTCGGGAATGACAAAGCATACGGCGTAAACTTCTCAGGAAACCTGAGCCTTACCTCAAAGTGGATGGTAAATGCAGGAATAGAGTCATTCTATAACTACATAACTGGTCAGACGACTTCTGCGAGTGGTGTTGTTATCCCGGTATCTGGACAAGGTTGGAACCACAACGGACGTTTAATGAGCTTCATAACACTCAAAAAAGGCTGGCAGGTACAGGCATTTAGTTTTGTAAGAGGAAGCAGGGTATTACCAATGGGTCGTCAGGGTGGATTTGGATTTTATTCGCTCGGCACCAGAAAAGAATTCAAGAATAAGAAAGGAAGTATAGGATTATCTACACAAAACTTCTTTCAAAATGCCATGAAAATAAAAACTACCATGGAGTCACCACTATTTACCCAAAAAAGTGTAAACTACATGTTTAATAGAGGCATAAGCCTTAACCTCTCTTATAAATTGGGTAAAATGGGTGCAAATGCCATGATGCCGAAGAAGAGAGCTAAAGGTGTGAAAAACGACGACGTTAAAGACGGAGGCGGTGAAACTACAGGCCAACAAGGTGGTGGTGCTCCGGCAGGTCGTAACTAAGAAAGTACTTAATGTAGGTTTTAGGTTAATAATGGAAGAACTTGTCAAGATTTGGCAAGTTTCTTTTTGTTAAAAAGGAATTGAGTAAAAGAAAACTTTTTATGAACCATTGTATAAAGCATAACTCTCTTATCCTGTTGCTTATTATGCCATCTTTACATTCATTTAACAATGCCGTCCTTAACCATAAAGAAGTGTATTTTTTGTGTTTTTCAACTGCAATTTGACAAAAATTGATAGGCTATTTTAAAACTTATATGTATTGTATTTGACAGGTTACCCAATCGAGCTTCCTAAATAGATTTTGGAAATTTTTTCGGCAAGAAAACTAAATTCGATATTCTCTGCAAAACTCAATTTAGGAAAATTGCACTACTTACCTAAAACCTCTGCACCGATAGACATCATACCTTGGAGTGGGTCAGGACGCATGTTGTGGCCAAGTGTCCACTTGTATTTCCCAGGCCTAGTAAACTGATATTTTTGAAGTTTTGGAGCAGCTATTCTATTGTCAAAAATATCTCCAAGACCATCTCCATAAGGTTTCCCCGTCTTTTGATTGAAAAGTATCACTTCGTCCATGGATGTTAATAACACCTTACCTTTATCGTCCGTCAAGGTTTGGCTTAAATACAAATTATAATACGGATATGAAATTGTATTTCTTACCAAATAATTAAAATCATATATTTTCTGAATATCTTTTACCTCAAACTCGAAGGTCTGTTTCTTTGCAATGAACCACTCAGAGCCTTTAAACTCTCTTATTTCTTTCAAATCAGAACTTCCCTTACAGGCCAAAATCAGGCTAAAAAATACCACTATCGCTATTTTACCTCTCATAACTCCGGTTTATCTGGTCGGTTATTGTTGTTTCTATTTTTCTTCCTTTTCTTGTTTTTGTTTCTATTCTCCAAATTTCCTTCAGCTCCAGCAGGATTTCCTCCGGTTGAAACTTGAGGTGGCGTATGAGGTGTGCTTCCCTCTACCTTTGGCTGTGGTGGTCTTGGAGGATTTGGCCTATTTTGAGGCTGAGATGGACGTGGCTGATTTGGCCTTTGTTGCTGCCCCTGTAGGTTAGCTGGCTTTGCTTCGTTTGCATCATTTCTCGCATTCGGATTGTTATTAGGCTGATTTGGCCGTGCTTGCTGCTGTTGTGACTGAGGGTTATTTGGCCTTGTTCCACCATTTCCTTCAGGGCGAGTATTGGGATTATTCGCTCTTTTAGGGCCTGATTTCTTTTTATTTTGGTGATATTTTTTATCCAAACGCTCCAAATCATTGTTGATACTGGTCGGTTTGGCAGACACAAACTCTGAAATTTCCACCAAATTTTCCAATCCAACTGGCTTTTTGCCAGCAGCGTTCATTTTCTGAATTTCGGCCACTTGAACACAGTTTATCGGATACCAATTGGTTTCGTTTGGATAACTAAACCACATGATTCTTCTAAAAATATCAGTTTTCTGCAGCGTTGCGTCACCTTTTTCGGTTTTTAGAGACCTATCCACCACAGGAATATCCCTTATGGCATCTATATAAGTCTCCAGCTCATAATTCAAGCAACACTTCAACCTTCCGCATTGTCCTGAAAGTTTGGCTGGATTCAATGATAAATTCTGATACCTTGCCGCGGCAGTCGGGATCGTTTTAAAGTCAGAAAGCCAAGTGGAGCAACAAAGTTCTCTACCACATGAGCCAATACCTCCTAATCTTCCAGCTTCTTGACGAAGACTGATTTGACGCATTTCTATGCGTACCTTAAACTCCCCAGCCAACATTTTTATGAGCTCTCTAAAGTCCACACGGTCGTCAGCAGAATAGAAAAAAGTAGCTTTTGAATTATCCGACTGAAATTCAACCTCCGAAAGTTTCAGATTGAGCTTAAGTTCTTTACAGATTTCTCTGGTTCGATACATGGTAGGCAAGTCTCTATTGATGGCTTGGCTATGTTTTTCAAGGTCCTTTTCAGTAGCCAAACGATGAATAACAGCAAGCTCATCTGACTCTTTGATACCTTTTTTGATCATCTGCAATCGCACCAATTCGCCCTGCAAAGAAACCGAACCAATGTGATACCCCGTTGGCATTTCGCAGACCACGAAATCACCCGTGTATAAATCAAGATTGCTTTTATTTTTGAAATACTCCTTCCGACCACCTTTAAATTTGATTTCTATGATACCAAACCTACTGCTCTTGGGCGATTCCATATTAGAGAGCCAGTCGAAAGAATTCATTTTGTTACAACCTCCAGTTGAGCAGCCTCCCGAACTACATCCTGCCGTAGTTTTGTGATTGGATTTTTCTTCTGCTACGTTTTTTATATTGCCACATCCACCGGATGAGCACTGTCCACACGCCATAAGAATATATATTTTTATCCGATTGAATGGCCTTTTTAAGACAAAAATCAATGCGGAAGGATTTTCTAATTATTTTCTAAGAACAAAACTAACCATTAATCCAAATATTTCATTAAATCTAAGCCAATATCTTTCCTGAAATATTTCTTCTTAAACTTGATTTTTTTGGCCATTTTTTGTGATTTCTTCACAGCGGCAGTCATTGTTCTGCCCAAGCCAGTGAGAGCTATCACTCTTCCGCCATTGGTCACCACTCCTACTTCAGTAGATTTTGTGCCTGCATGAAAAACCACCGTATCTTTATCCGCTTCGGGTATTTCCATTAGGTCGCCCTTTTTGTATTCTTCAGGATATCCGCCCGCAACTACCATGGTCGTTACTGCAGATTTTGGATTAATACTCAATTTGATTTTGTCTAATTTACCATCTGCTGCCGCCACCATCAATTTCACTAAATCAGTTTTAATTCTTGGCAAAACCACTTCGGTTTCGGGGTCCCCCATGCGGGCGTTGTACTCTATCACCATCGGGTTTCCTTCGTCATTCATGAGGCCAATAAAAATAAAGCCAACGTAGTGAATACCTTCCGCCTGAAGTCCAGCTAAAGTAGGTTTTACCACCAAATCCTCCACTTTTTGCATAAATGCGGCGTCTGCAAACGGCACTGGAGAAACAGCTCCCATACCACCTGTGTTGAGGCCGGTATCGCCCTCTCCTATTCTTTTATAATCTTTGGCCTCAGGCAAAATCACATAATTTTTGCCGTCGGAAAGAACGAAAACTGACAATTCTATGCCTTTCAAAAATTGTTCTACCAGCACTTTATCTCCCGCTTCTCCGAATTTCCCTTCGGTTAGCATTTCTTTTAAACTCGCTTTGGCTTCTTCTTTGCTTTCAGTTATAATTACACCTTTTCCAGCAGCCAAACCGTCGGCTTTAAGCACATAGGGACCAGCTTGTTTGTCAAGATAAGCCAATCCAGTTGCTAAAGTTTCTTTTGTAAAGGTTTCAGAAAATGCAGTAGGCACGCCGTGTTTTTGCATGAAGGCCTTAGAGAAGTCCTTACTGCCTTCAAGTCTTGCACCAGAGGCATCTGGGCCAATTATTTTTACCTTTTTGAGTTGTTTATCTGCTTTGAAAAAATCTACGATTCCTTTCACCAATGGATCTTCGGGTCCAACAATTACCAAAACAATACTTTCAGCGAGTACCAGTTTTTTTATACCATCAAAATCATCTACTTTGATATCAACATTGGTGGCGATTTGGCCAGTACCGGCATTGCCAGGAGCTACAAAAAGTTTATCACATTTTTTGCTTTGAGCCATTTTCCATGCAAAAGCATGCTCTCTCCCACCCGAACCTATTATAAGAATATTCATTTTCTGTATTTAAAAACACAAAAATAGGTATTGAAGGGGTGGGAACAAAATGAGGAGGTTTTTTAGGTCAAAACAAACTATTCAAATCAATATTACAATCAAGAATTCTTCCTCAGTGTCAAATCGTAATAAAAATGGAACATAGATGAAACGAATGCACGTAACACAGATTTACACAGCCTTTACTTGAAATCAGAATTATTTCAATATTTGTATTTTGTACCGCATATTTCAGATGTTACGAACCTCAGCTACACCCGCTCCAACTTAACCGGATAAGTCTTTTTGGATGCCCATTGTGGTATGTAGATGCTTCCGTCACCATCTATACAAACATCGTGGGGGTGCATAAACACCTTGGCGGGGTCTGATTTCCTTTGTTCGAGCAGTTGGCCGTTCTGATAAATGGGTTCAGAGGCTCCTGGTGAAGAAACCACTTTGTCGTTTTTATCGAGAATCTGAATATAACCTGAGTTGGGATATTCCTCAGAGGTAGAACGATACACCGCCCCATAGAGGTTTTCGCCTTTGAGCACTGGACGACAAATAAACGAGCCCGGCAAATGAATTGTAGAAATATACTTACCGTCAAGCGTGAAACGCTTCCAGCAGGTTTGTTGCCTCGATGTGATAATCAAGGTTGGTTTTGAAGGATTTCTGGTATCTACAACCACACCATGGTTACATTTAAATTTACCTTCTTCCAAGCCGTTTCCGCCCCAATGCCTGATATATTTGCCTTTAGAATCATACTGTACCACAAAGTTTTTGCCATAACCATCTACCACATAAATGTCTCCATTCAAAGGATTTACAGCCGTTTCGGTTGGTACAAACTGACTTGGATATAGATATTCACCTGTTTCTTTCGGATACTCTATTTTAAAGATTTCTTTGCCCTTCAAGTCTGTTTTTATGACTTGATTTCGGCTATTGTCACATATCAAAAGATATTGTTTTTCGCCTTCGTTGAATATGGTCAGACCATGAGCTCCGGGATAAGAATTTCCCCAAGTTTCGAGCAATTTTCCTGATTTGTCATAAATGAGGATGTTGTTTTTGGTTTCGTTGGTACACATAATCAGCCGTCCTGCGGCATCTTCTACCATTTCATGGCAATCATTTACAGGCGTTTTTTGAGCGTCTAACATGCCCCAACCAACCACCACTTTGTATTTGTGGGTGTTATGGCCAATGATAACTTCATCTTTTTGCCCAAAACCTAAGCCGGGCATCATTTGCAAGCCTGAGCTTACTCCAACGATTTTCAGGAAATTTCTTCTGTCTAAATACATTTTGCTTCTGTTGAATATTTGGTGCAAAATAATGAATTATACTTTTAGTTGGTTATATTTTTTCTATAAAAAATGATAGTTCTTGAAAAACTTCAAAACACTGGGTAGATCTTGTCTTCAAAATCATGCATTTTGGCTGTTTTAATTTGAAATATGAAGGAAAATTTAAAATTTTGACAAATAATAATTATGTTTCTCTGTTAAACCTTACACAAAATGAGTCTTGTTTACGCTAAAAAATGGATAGTTTCAATTTCCTTTTTACTCTTAACCCAATTTAGTTCTTTCGCTCAAAAACTAGCATCAGGCCCACAAATTCTGACTTTTCATTCGGATGTTGATGACACAGAACAACCCTATGGTTGTTATATTCCGAAAGATTACAATCAGAAAAAGTCTTACCCATTGGTAGTTATGCTGCACGGGGCGGGATCAAATCACCGCTTGGCCTTGCGTAGAGTTTTTGGTAAAAGCAATGCTGAAGGTGAAAACGACGTGGAAGCCAGCTTAAAATTTCCTAAATGGGAAGATGTAAATTATATCGTGATTTCGCCTAATGTTCGGGGAACGATGGGATATCAAGGAATAGCTGAAAAAGATGTATGGGACATGATAGCAGATGCTAAAAAACGCTTCAATATTGACGAAAATCGAATGTATCTTACTGGACTATCGATGGGTGGCGGCGGCACTATGTGGGTGGGACTTACTCGTCCGGATGTTTGGGCAGCTATAGCACCTGTTTGTCCTGCACCACCAGCAGAAACAATTAAATATTTAGACAACGTTTACAATTTACCAGTACACTTTTTCCAAGGCGACCAAGACCCTACCGTGAAAGTAGAAAACACCAGAAAATGGGTAGAGGACTTCAAAGCCGCAGGAGCAAAAGTGACCTACCAAGAATATCCGGGTGTAAAACACGATAGCTGGGTTAATGCTTACAAGGACGAGTTTATATTTTCATGGTTTTCGAAATTCATAAGAAATCCATTTCCTGACAAAGTCAAATTTACAACTAGCCAAATGAAATACAATAAAGCCTATTGGCTCGAAATCATTGACAAAAATGTTGGAAAAGCGGCTAAAATAGAGGCTACCTTCAAGAATAAAAATATTTTGGATGTGCAAACCGAAAACATTAATATCTTCACTGTAAATATTTTAAACCACCCCAAATTTAATAAAAAAACGAGCTTAAGCCTTACTATTGATGGACAAAACCTATCGGTGTTTGGACTAAGTAATTTCCAAGTTTTGGTAAAAAATGATGGCAAGTGGACAGTGGGCAAAAGACCTGAGAACACAAAAACAAAAAATGCAACTTTGGAAGGTCCAATGGCGGAAGCTATCGGTGACAGGCATATTTATGTGTATGGCACCAAAGGAAATCCGACCAAAGAGCAACTAGAACAAAGACGTAAAATTGCTGAGGAAGCTGCAAATTGGAGTGTGTATCGTGGCGATTTTATGGGTAGAGTGATGGTTTTTCCAAGGGTTTTGTCTGACAAAGAAGTAAGGCCAAATGATATCGAAAGATCAAATCTAATACTTTTTGGCGATGCCGAGAACAACGAAATAATTGAAAGATACGCTGCATATTTGCCAATTTCACTTAAGTCTTCGGCCAAAGAAAATGGCAGTTTGAGTTTTATTTTCCCAAATGGCAATCGTTATGTTTTAGTTAATTCTGGTCTACCGTTTTGGGAATTGCCCAATGCCGACAACAGCCCTTTTGCGAGATTACGTTCAGCTGGTAAAGCAAGTATACTTTCAGGATATGGCGACTGGGTGCTATACGACAAAAACATCAACAACGTAATTGGCTACGGAATTTTCGATAAAAACTGGAGCCTAAATGAAAAAGATAAAAGGATTTTGAAAAACTCAGGAATGGTAGAATTGAAATAATATAAGGGCTGAAAAGCCCTTTTTCATTTTTACTTAAAATGAAAATTCCTGCATCGAAAATCGATGCAGGAATCTGATAGAACCCTATAAACCATTATGGATATATTCTTTATTTATTTTACCAAAAAGCTTCCTGTTCCGATTTTGAATCCTTCTGAATAAATCTCAATTACGTATTTACCCGATTTAAAAACTACTTCTTTTTTGTAGAACATTTCAACTTTCTGATCATCGTTAGTGTAAGCCACATTTTGTTTTAAGCTGTAACCGATTTCCTGGTTGGCAAAATTCAAAATACCACCTCTTGACATGTCATTAAGCACGGCTCCATTTGGATCCAAGACCCTCATATAAACCTCTTTGTTGTTTCTTTCGGTGAGCGGATTTGACGGTAGTATGAAAGAAATTTTTAACTGATCTACTTTGCGATTTTTCAATTCTCCATCTCTTTCCTTACCTCGACTTGTTAATCCTACTACTTGCACATTTACAGCCTTAAGAGCCGAACCTACGTTTACTTTCTTACGTAAATCCTCATTTTGAGAACTCACCTCACTTACCTTTGAGTTTAGAGAATCTTTGGCATAGCTCAATGATTTGTTTTGGCTTATAACTTGCTCTTTCTCAGTTTTAAGGGTTAAATTCTGTGAGTTTAGTAGCCCATTTTCTTCTTTCAATTTCAGAATTTCTTCGTCTTTTTGAGTTAAAAAAGCTTCATATTCAGCTATTTTACCTTCATACTTCTTGGCAGAAAAGTTAGAATCGGACTTAAGCCTTTTCTTGTCCTGCTCCAGCTGAGCCTTTATTTTCTCTAGTTCTTCTACGCTACCACCCAAGGAAGCTACCTCAGCTATTTTCGCATCGAGCGATTGTGATATCGAATCCAACTTAACTTTAGTAGTAGACAACTCATCTACTTTGCCAGTTAAAAGCTTTTGTAAATCAGCGTTTTCGTTTTGTGAACCATAATACAAGTATCCAAGAAGTCCTAAAGCTCCCAAAAGTACAATTAAACCAATTTTAAGCGTGTTTGAATTGCTCGATGAGTGTTGTTCCATTTCCAATGTTAAAATATTTAAGTTTTGATTATGGAACAAACTAAACAGACCGACCTTAAACAGGAGTTAAATGGAAATTAAATTTAGCTTAAAATTTGACTGCCAGTAAAAAAGGTTGGGAAGGGTGACTTGAAAAAGATTACCGTCTTCTTGCGGGAAAACGCCAATTTTGCCGTGGTGCAGTTCTACAATTTGCTTCACAATGGCCAAACCTACCCCGTGTCCAGTTTTGCCTCTTGATGTGGAATCTGACCTATAAAAAGGTTGGAATATTTGGGTGATTTCGTTTTTAGGAATCGGGATTCCATCATTTTTGATTTCAACTTTCACCTGATTACGCTTGACCGAAATATTCAAAAGAGCAGTCTGATTGACCGAAAACTTACAGGCGTTGTCAATCAAGTTTTTGAAAACTACCTTCAAAGCCTCCTCGCTACCTTTAACGATAAGGAATTTTTCGTCTTCAGGAAAACTCTCGAGGTCTATCTCGATATTCTTGTTAGCATTCCATTTTTTAAACTCCGAAACGGCATCAAATACCACCTCGTCTAACCTGATTTCAGTGAGCGGCAATGCGTTTTCATTCGAAAATATATTGGCCAATTGTAAAAGCGAATGCGTGAGGTGGTTGAGCTTTAGGGTATCTTCTCTAAGCGAAACTATCTGATCGTGAAACTCTGGGTAGTTTTTGTATTTCATCTCCAACAGTTCTATCTGGGTGAAGATTTTTGTAAGGGGATTCTTAAGCTCGTGTGATATGTTGGCCACGAACATCTTCTGGGTAAAAACAGCGTTTTCGGCCCGCTGCAAAAGTTTATTTATGGTTTCGGCCATTTGCCCTATTTCATCGCCAAAGTTAGTGTATATGATTCGTTTGGATATGTTCTTGGGAAAAATCTTATCCAACTGCTTTATAATGTCTGATATCGGAGCCAAGGCCTTATTTGCCAAATACCAACCCAAAAAACCAATAAAAAGCAAGGCCACAAAAGACATGATAACAAGGATATTCTTCAAATCAGCCAAGGCTCTTTCGCCTATTTTATCAACGGCACTAACCATTACCCAGTATTCTCCAGAATTGTCCTTGATCTTAAGATAGGCCATCTTATATGCTCCCAAACTTGCATTTCCAACCGGGCTGTTTGTGTCAATTCTAAACATAAAAAGTCGGTGAAACTCTTCTTTTTTTAGATTATTGGAAAATACAAAGAGGTTTCTTTTAATGTCTATTATTGAAATCACCTCTTCGTTGAGGTATTCTCCTTCGGTGTTTTCAACAATTTTCTGAATCTCAATATTATTGGCCTGGAAATCAAAAAAAAGGGAGGAAGTCGTTAAAGCTTTGTCTTGTAGTTTTTTGAAAAAGCGTTTTTCCAAATAAAGTTTACTGAAAAAATAAATACTGACCGAAAAAAACATAAAAAGAAACCCAACTAACAGTAAAACCTGTAAGGTAAGCTGACCTCGAATATTGAGTTTAAAATTTATGTTTTCTAATATGGACTTCACCTGATTTTTTTTCAATTCCTAATCAATCCTTTATAACGTAACCCATACCTATTTGTGTATGAATCAACTTTCTATCAAAATCTTTGTCCACTTTCTTTCTAAGAAAATTCACATACACTTCTATGACATTGGTACCCGTATCAAAGGTTACGTCCCAAATTTTCTCGGCTAGTTCTACCTTCGAAATCACCCGACCAGGATGCCGCATCAACAACTCCAGAAGGTTGAACTCCTTGGCCGTCAAGAGTATTTCCCTACCGGCACGTTTTACCAGCTTGGTGTCTTGATTTAGCTCTAAATCAGACACCCGTAATACATTAGAAGGAGCTGCTAAAGCTTTGTTTCGGCGGGTCAAGGCCCTGACTCTAGCCATTAATTCACTGAACTCGAAAGGTTTTCCGAGATAATCGTCAGCCCCAGCATCCAAACCCGTAATAATGTCAGCCGTGGTACTGAGAGCCGTTAAGAGCAAAATGGGCGTTTCAAAACCACTTTCACGAAGTTTTCGACAAAGATTAAGCCCGTTTATCTCTGGAAGAATAATGTCGGTTATCAATAAATCATAAGGATTTCTTTGAGCCAAAGTAAGTCCCATCAAGCCATCGTATGCTATATCTACCTCCATATTATGTTGTTCCAAGCCCTGCTTTATGAGCTGCAAAGTTTTGGCTTCGTCTTCAACAAGTAAAATTTTCATGCTCAATCTTTTTTGCTATTTCATCAAAAAACGATGATAAATCTAATTATTGGTAAAATTTATCTTCTTAAATAAAGTCAAACGCACAATATCTCTTTGAAAATAAGTATCAAACTGAGCCCGTTGTTGATACCATCTCAAATAGCCCAATTCGGCAGAGAATTTGTTCGTGAAATTATGTTCATAAGCGATGTAAACTCGATTTTGGTCAAAGAAATTGACATTTTTACCAGAATTCACCATTAACTCATCGGATATTTTGAGGTTGGCGTTTTGTTTTTTCCAAAGAAAAAATTGGTATTGTAGCCGAAGGCGGTAACGCATGTTAAAGTTATAACCTTCCAAAAGTTGGACGCCATCATTTTTCCGAATAAATCGCTCGTCAATTCTCACTCTGGTGGAAAAAACAACTTTTTTGTTGATTTTTTGTACCGCATTCACTTCTTGAAAAGGGCGTATCTCAGGGACTGTAAGTTTTATCGCGGCATCAGGAAACTGTGAATCTTGCCACGAAAAGGTCTGTCCTATAGCCACATCAACACTCGAGTTTATCCTTAAATGCAAATGATTGTGTTGTATGGTATGGTGCTGCGTATTACCCTCATAAAACCTGCGGTTGTCTATTTCGGTAACCAAAAATAGTTTTTTATTCAAATTAGACTGTACCATTGCTCGCATCCAAAACAAGTTTTGACGGGCGACATGGGTTTGTGAAAAAACAGTAAAAGGGATAATTAAAATAACTCCTAAAACACTTCCAGTTTTTTTGATAAAATCCACAGAAAAATACTTATATGAAAATTTTTATGTCAAAATTAACACAAAGCGAGTATCTTTCTGCTGTATTGTCAAAATATTAACAATACCTAAAGTTCGTCTAATAGCCTCAAGGCTTGTTATTTTAGTGATTTCCAGTTTTGGAAATTTTAGTTAAAATCTCTTTTGCTCGTTCTCTTTTGTCGGTTTTTAGATACGCCAAGGCCAGATACCATTCTCTATAATCTCCATGAGAAGTATCGGAGTTTTCAAATTTCTTGTTTTCAAATAGTGCAATGGTTTTTTCAGGCTTATTGATTTATATTTCTGTCACCCAAGTTTTCAGTATCAACTCTTTCCTTCACATGGATGGCTGATTGCATTGACTTTTGAAATTCAAATTCTTCTTTGAATAGAGAAGCTGTAAGACTTGGCTTAATAGGATTGGCTGCATTGTAAAGGAATTTTAGAACTAAAAATACATCTCAAATTTGTATTCTTAGAACGTCACACCACCCGACCAAGTTTGTATCACCCACAAACTTCATCTAACCTATCAGCCAATTTTTGCTACAAAAACAAATTTTCCTTACCTTTAAAATTCAAAAAAATATTCAACTCAAAAATCAACCTTCTATGAAAAAAATACTCCTTATTCTAGTTTTGTTATCTCAAAATATTTTAGCCCAAGAAACCACCTATGCCGAAAAACTAGGTTATCCAAAAGGCTCCAAGGTTCTTATTTTGCATATAGATGATGTAGGAATGTCTTATGATTCAAACCTCGGAGCCATAAAAGCCATGGAAGAAGGCGTAGCAAATTCGCTGAGCATGATGATGCCTTGCCCGTGGATTCCAGATTTTTTTAAATATCTAGAAACCCATCCACAAACTGATGCTGGATTGCATCTGACTCTCACTTCTGAGTGGAAAGGTTACCGCTGGGGGCCTTTGATGGGTAAACCTGCCGTACCTGGACTGGTGGACAAACAAGGAGCTATGTGGCCGAGTGTAAGGGCCACAGCCACCAATGCCACACCTGACGAAATAGAAAAAGAAATTAGAGCCCAAATAGACCGCTCACGTACAATGGGCTGGGAACCTACGCACCTCGATACACACATGGGGACAGTTTTTGCTAGAAAAGACTTCTTGGAAAGATACCTTAAAGTGGCAATGGAAGAAAAAATACCCGTGATGTTTCCAGGCGGACACAACTCGATGATTTTACAAACCGAAAAAGATGCAGGATTAACCATAGAAATGACGACAGCCGTGGGCAAACAATTGTGGGCTGCTGGCCTACCCGTGATTGATGATTTGCACAATGTATCTTACGGATGGGGATGTCCAGCGGGCAAAAAAGACTGCTCCGATGCTGAACTTCTTGCCTCAAAAACCAAGAAATATATAGAAACCATAGAAAGTCTAAAGCCCGGCCTGACGATGGTAATTATGCATTGCACATGGCCTTCGGAGATATTTAAGTACATTTCTGACTCGGGAATTGTCAGAAAAAGTGATACCATGTCTATGATGGACCCCGTTTTTAAGAAATATTTGGCAGACAATAAAATTATTTTGACCACTTGGAGAGAGGTGGGAAAAAGACGCAAGGAATTGAAATAGCAACGATTTTTTGAATAGCTAAAAAAACTATTATTCTATTTTGAAAACCAAAAATGTAAGGGTCAAAAATAGAATTTATTTATCTCACAGGAATTTTTCAAATTGCTGCCACCATGACCCTTAAAGGGTCAAATATGAATAGCCCCGAATAAAACTGGGGCGACACCTCGCTCGGGGTGAAAAGCATTTATAGAAGCTGAAACGACACTGAAAGGGTCGAACAATGTTGGCGACATTTAAGCCGTATTTGAAAGTGCTGATAGATATAATTTCAAGCAGAATAGAGCGATTTAGAAAAATCGCTCTACTAATATTCTTTCTCCATATATTGATAAGGCAATTGGCCACCTTGCCAAATCTTAACATCTTTCTTGTACTGTTTGTTGATTCTTTTCAACAATTCAGGTTGTTCCATGGCTGATAAATCGGGCTTTCCTGCATCTACCCAAGCAGTGTACCAAAAATTGCTCACTTGCTGAATGGATTTCCGCATTTGTTTTTCTACCATGCCGTTCAGCGACTTGTGCAACAACGCCGAGTATTCTTTGGTAAATACCCACTGCCCAAATTTATTCTTTACCACTTTGCCGTCTTTGTCTTTTTCATAAAGTTGGTCGACTGGAAATTCACTTCTTAGTTTTCGGTCTATTGCTAAAAGTGTATCCACGAGGCTGTGGGTATCTTTGATGATATTCCAGATTTCAGAATCCACGTTGCTGATGTATGTTGCCGGCTCAACTTTGAGGTTGTAGCCTTTGCCGTATCGTTCTACCAAAAGGGCTTCCCAGTGTGCATGAATGCCTCTTTGGTTGGTCAGTTGGCCGTCGTGGTTAGATGACGTATGGAGCGGCATGTGGGCATCAGCCAAGTAATGCCCCAGTTCGGCGGCCGAAAACAAAGTTTCTGTGCGACGACCATTTTTCATGGAATTTACAAGACTTTTGTAGGTATCACTCATGAACCAAGGTAAATTACCCCACTTTTGGAGACTTTTTTCATCCCATTTACGGGTACGAATACTGTCAAAAGGTATTTTGCCAAAGTCTTCAATATCGATAAAATGACGAGGATTTTCGGCTTTGTCTTTTAGGTGACTATATTTTCGAACATCTGGAAGGTTGCCTCCCTCAGAGATAAAATCGATATGACGATAGAAAAACGATGCCATTGGCTGAGGAAGCGAGAATATGGCCGATTGATTGATGGCATAATGCCCCCACATGCCCCACGAACTTAAAAATACTATGAAAAGAGTTGCTACCGATACTAAGCCTATTCGCTTCATGGAATGTTTAATTTTAGAATGGTTTAAAGAATCAAAATTACGAAAAAAATGGGTTTATAAGTGCATTTCGATTTTTCATAACAAAAGTCGGAAAAGTCGGATAGTGTTTTTTTTCAACGATTTGGATAATCGCTTTACTTGGTTAAACAAAAGGAAAGGTACTTCAAGTTGAAAACTATTTCACAAGCGATTTGAAAAATCGCTTTACTTGTTATCTTTGTTCTTTGCGGTTTGTTATACTGCGAAAATGATATAACCCTTACCCCCCTCAGGAGGCGTGGTGGAGTAAAGGCCAAAACCCCTACCCTTGGATTTGATGCCATCAGAACAAGGTATTCGCCCTTATTTTTTTACAAATTTAAATTTTAATGGTATGAAAAAGTTGATGTTTTGTTGCGGTTTTCTGTTTTCAACTGGTGTTTTTGCTCAGGTTTTACCCAATGAGCAGCAAATAAAAGAGGCAACTATGGCTTTGCCAGAAGCTGATAGAACGAACGCCAAAATTTGGGGATACAATGCGGAAGGCGAAATGCTAGTGCTACAAAAAGGAGGTAGCGGATATATTTGTTTGGCTGACGACCCCAACAAAAAGGGTTTCAGTGTGTCGTGCTATCACCAAGATTTGGAGCCTTTTATGGCTCGGGGCCGTGTGTTGCAAAAAGAGAACAAGTCGTTTCAAGAGGTTTTTGACATACGTGAGGCCGAGGCCAAAAAGGGTAAATTGAAAATGCCCAAGAATCCATCTACGCTACATATTTTGAGCGGTGAAAGTTTAGAAAAGGCCAACTATCGCTATGTGGTGTATATTCCTTGGGCAACGGCGGCATCTACAGGCCTGCCGCTAAAGGAAGTGGTGCCCGGAGCTCCATGGATTATGGATCCGGGTACGCATAGGGCACATATCATGATTTCGCCACCTGCCAAAAAGTAAACCATGCAGATAAAAGAAGCACAAAACATTGTAGATGAATGGATTAAAACCGTTGGGGTGAGGTATTTCAATGAACTCACAAACACGGCTATACTGATGGAAGAAGTGGGCGAAGTGGCCCGAATAATGGCCCGCAGATATGGTGAGCAGTCCGAAAAAGAATCGGACAAAAACAAGGATTTGGGCGATGAAATGGCCGATGTGTTGTTTGTGCTGATCTGCTTGGCCAATCAAACGGGCATAGATTTAAACGATGCTCTTGTGAAAAATCTGGAGAAAAAAACCAAGCGGGATTTTGACAGACACAAGAATAATCCAAAGCTGGGGTGAATAAACTGAGACGAATTTTATGGAATTACGGAGAGATTTAATATTTCAAATAAAATCTATTATCGCTAACGCTCAGGACAGAGCGATAAGGTCTGTCGATTTTGAACGTGTGTTGATGTACTGGCAAATTGGTAAGGTTATTTTTGAAGAGGAACAATCGGGAAAAGAAAGAGCTGCTCATGGGACTTTTCTTATAAAATCGCTATCAGAAGAATTGGAGCCTCTTTTTGGGTCCGGTTTTTCTTTCCGGCAATTGAATTTGTTTAGACAGTTTTTTAGGGTCTTTCCAATTTTGAACGCACTGCGTTCAAAATTCAGTTGGACTCGTTATCGCAACTTCATCAGAATCGAAAGTGAGGACAAAAGAGAATTTTATTTGGCGGAATCTGAGAAAAACAACTGGACGGCGAGGCAACTGGAAAGACAAATTAACAGTCAGCTGTTTGAGACACTGAAACTAGCAATGATGTAAAGTCAGTGATAGAGGTGCCAAGAAATGAAAAAAGACCTTCGGAAGTGAAAAAAAACATAAAAAACCCAATGGCTTTAGAGTTTTTGGGATTGAAAAAGAAACCGCCTATTATGAAAAGGATTTTGAGCAGGCAATTATTACAAACCTACAAGAGTTCTTATTAGAGCTAGGTAATGGATTTTCGTTTGTGGCCAGACAAAAGCGAATTCATTTGGAGGGTGACGATTTCTTTGTGGATTTGGTTTTCTACAATCGTTTGTTGCAATGTTTTGTAATTATTGAGATTAAAACTGAAAAGCTCACGCATCAGGATATTGGACAACTGCAAATGTATGTAAACTATTTTGACAGGATAGAAAAGCAAGACTTTAAAAACAAGACCATTGGAATATTGCTGTGTGCCGATAAAAACGATGACGTAGTTAAAATTACTTTACCTGAAAATAATACTAGTATTTTTGCCAGTAAATACCAAATGTATCTTCCAACCGAAAAACAATTGTTGGATGAACTCACCAAAGAACTTAGAAAATTAGAATTATAAAAGATGACAAGAATATTAACAAAAACATTTAATGAAATAGCACAAAAACCACGCTTGGTGTTTTTCTTGTACGCCGTAGGTTTTGTGCTGTCTATGGTGGTGGCTAGGCCTTTTTATGTGACATTTCTGAATGAAGCCAACACCTCGGTGGCATTGGATAAGCTCGCTGCCGACTTTGATTTTATGATTTTCACAGACTTTTTCCACCAAAGTCAGAATGCTTTTAGACCGTTTTTGCCATTAATTTTTACTTTGGGCATGGTGTATCTGTTGCTCAATACCTTCTTTGCAGGTGGTATTTTAGATGCAACCAATCAATACAAATTCAAGTTTCCTCGTTTTTTTGAAGCCTCGGCACAGTATTTTGGCCGCTTTGCTATGCTTTTGATATTTCTTTTCATCTTTTTGATGGTTTTGGTGTCTTTGGCTGGTATGTTTTTCTTCATTTTTGCGGCAATAGCCGAGGGTGGTAGTGAGAAAGACTATATTTTGTGGATGATTCCGCCCGTGCTTATTCTTGCATATTTTGTTGGCTTTGTGGTCATTATGGGCGATTATGGCAGGGTGATGTTGTTCAAATCAACAACACTTTCCCCTTTTGGTGCATTTTGGAAAGCCTTTAGCTATATTTTTAAAAGGCCAACAGCTATCGCACTTTTTTGGTTGATTATTGTTCTAGGTATTATACTCTCTGTGGTTTATTTGGGCATAGATAGTTTGATAGGAATGCACTCGGGAACTACAATTTTTGTGATGTTTTTGGTTCAACAAATTTTTGTTTTTGGCCGAACATTTCTAAAAATAAGTACACAAGTAGCTGCAAAAAACTATTTTGAAGCAAGACCAGTTGAGTTAGAAAAAGTAATTTTGGTTGCTGAAACCGAAGAAGAAAACTGAAAAAAAATGGAGGCAGAAATAATAAATAAAGTGGCCAATAGTGGCTTAATCTCGTTTGATTTAGAGGAATATTTCCACCAAGGCGAGCGTGTGGTTTACGATATCAAGGAGAATCTTTTTATGGGATTGATTCTTAAAGAAAAAGATTTTCGAGAGTTTTTGAAAGCAAAAGACTGGACAGAATACACTGGTAAGAATGTGGCCATTATCTGCTCGGAAGATGCCATTGTGCCCACATGGGCATATATGCTTTTGGCTATTCAACTAGAGCCTTTTGCCAATATGGTGGTTTTTGGAAGTTTGGAAGATTTGGAGAAAAAACTCTATGAAAAAGCACTGAATGACCTAGATTTAGCCCAATTTAAAGACCAAAGAATAGTAGTAAAAGGATGCAGCAATGCTCAGATTCCGACTTATGTTTATGTAGAACTTACTCGCCGACTCAAACCAATTGTAAAAAGCTTGATGTTTGGCGAGCCTTGTAGTACGGTTCCATTATTTAAATCAAAAGTAGTTGCCTAGTTTTTTCGATATAAAAAATATCTTCTTCTCCATTTGGGGCTATGAAATGAGCCATTTGGAGTTCTGGGCAACTATTTCCGGTGCTTTGGCGGTTTGGCTTTCGGTGAAGGAGAATGTTTGGTCTTGGATTTTGGGTTTGGTAAATGTATGTTTGGCTTGTGTTATGTTTTACCAAATTCAGCTTTACCCTGATATGTTTCTACAAGGCTTCTTCTTTATTACCAACATCATCGGTTTTTGGCTGTGGAAATTCCCGAAAGTTGAAAACGCCAATCAAAAAAACGAACTAAAAATCACAAAATTGGAGCCAAAAACTTCCGCAATACTCATTGCTGCTGGGTTAATAGCCACCTCTTTGATGGGTACTTTCTCCAACAACCTTCACGAAATATTCCCAAATCTATTTAGTCAGCCTAGTGCATTTCCCTATTTGGATAGTTTTACTACCGTTATGAGTATTGTGGCCACGTTTATGCTTATGAAAAAGAAATTAGAAGCTTGGTGGATGTGGCTCGCCATAGACATAATCAGTACATATATGTATTTTGTGAAAGATGTAAAACTATATTCACTTCTCTATTTTGCATTCTGCATTATTGCGGTTTTTGGTGCAGTGGAATGGACGAGGAAGTGGAGGAAGGGAGTGGTTTGATGGAATTCGAAATACACATTATGCACCGAATTATTAGACCTAACTTTTTCTTTTGATTCTAATTTCTAAAATATTTTCACAAAAAAAGCCCACAATATTTCTATTGCAAGCTCTCCTAGTATATCTTTCAAAGTAGCATAATCACACAAACTGCTTACCATAAGCCTCGGCTTTTGATACAAATTCTTTTACTTTTTGCTCGTCATCTTTTTTGCAAATCATCAAAACCCCGTCAAACTCGGCCACAATATAACCCTTTAAGTCATTGATAACTACCAGCTTGTCTTTAGGGGTTTTTATAATGCAGTCCTCCACGTTGAATAGCATTGCTTTACCATCTATCACATTATTTACCTCGTCTTTTTCAGAGTTTTCATAAACAGATTTCCAAGTCCCAAGGTCTGACCAACCAATGTCAGATAATACTACGTAAACGTTTTCTGCCTTTTCCATCACGCCGTTGTCTATAGATATGGAGCGGCATCTCGGATAGGCGGTATCCAAGGCATCCTTTTCTTTTTCGGTGAAAAAGTGTTTTTGGGCAATTCTGAAAGCATCGGCCACTTCGGGCAAGTGCTGATCAAAAGCCGCAGTTATAGATGTTAAACTCCACACAAATATGCCTCCATTCCATACATAATCGCCACTCGCAAGAAACATTTCGGCGAGTTCTAAGTTTGGCTTTTCAGTGAAAGTACGCACTTTTTTTACCTCATTAGAGTCGGTATCATCAAACTGAATGTAGCCGTAACCCGTGTCAGGCCGAGTTGGTTTTATACCCAATGTAACCAATACATCATTTTTTGCAGAATAATCCAAAGCAACATTTATCCTGTTTCTAAACTCCTCCTCCTTCAAAATAATATGATCAGACGGAGCAACAATTATCTGAGCATTAGCATTTTGCTTTGCTATTTTGTATGAGGCATAGGCTATACAAGGTGCTGTATTTCTGCGACTTGGCTCCAATAATATTTGATCATCAGTCAGAAAAGGCAACTGAGCCTTCGTGATTTCGAAATATTCCGGAGAGGTTACAACATATATATTTTCGTTGGGACAAATACCCACAAACCTGTCGGCAGTCTGCTGAATGAGCGTGCGGCCAGTTCCAAGTATGTCGTGGAATTGTTTTGGAAACGTTTGACGGCTGAAAGGCCAAAATCTTGTCCCTACTCCACCAGCCATTATGATTAAGAAATTATTTGAGGTCATGTTTAGTCAATAAAGTTTTTCACCCGCAAAGCTACGTTTTCTCTGATGTCCATCCAAAAAAGATTATAATCGGCAAAATGCCATATTTTTGTTTTTATCATCGCCTTACCAAAAACCTTTGGTTTTTTGATCCATAATAACCCCCCCGAAGTTCTAGCAGAAACTATTTTGGGCGAGATTTTGAATTTCAAACCTACTGTTCCTCTGTGAAGGCTATAGTCCGTAAAAGCAGTATCATTGGTCCAATTTATTGGATTCACGAGTTGTGCCTTATGCAGTCCATTTTTATAATAATCCGGAATATATCCATTTGCAAAAGTATTCCAACTTACATATTTGCCTACTTCATCAGATTTTGCAGTGAGCTTTATGCTTTTAAACAAGCTATCGTTTACAGGCATACCCACTAAATAGGCCGTCACCAGTCGATTCTGTAGTGGTTTATCGTCGAAAAACTCTTGTAATAGTCTAATAGCATGCAGCGTACCTTGACTGTGAGCCGCTATCACTATAGGTCTGTTTTGATTGAAGTGGCTAAGATAATATTCAAAAGCAGATTTAACATCAGAATAGGCCAAGTCTAATGCTTTTTTAGCCGAAATCAAGTCCTTGGTTAAAAAAACAGAATAATGTGCCTGACGGTATCGAGGAGCATACACTTTACAGCTTCCGTTAAAAACCGATGCTTGGTTTTTAATGGCCGAGTTATCTATTTTACTATTCAGTTTTTTATCCTCTACCGAAGCATTCCAAGTATATTCATTTTCTGGTAGCTCAGTGTAAATGGTAGGATAGATATAAAAAACATCAGCGGCGGCATTGGCTTGGTTGTCGCTCAGATTAATCTTTGATTGGGGAATTTGGTCTGCCATGTCTCTCAAAGTTGGCAAAGCGGCCCAATTGGTTTTATCCTCAAAATTCGGGACTTTTGGTATTGGCCCAGACTCGAAGTCATTGATAATAAGCACTTTACTCTGAGCATTAGCCTTGAGGGATACTGCAAAGGAGATTACGAAGAATATTTTTTTAAAAATTATTCTAATCATACTATGATTATTTTTTGATTTTATTGTATTGAAATAATTTTAATGCTTATTTTTGGTCTTTATTTTCATTCATTAACCAAATAATACTGCCTAATTATGAGTAAAACTTACCCAAACCTAAAAAAGTTATTCATCTTTATCGCTATTTGTCTTTTTAATGTAAGTTTTACATTCGGACAAACGGTGATTTCAGGAATGATTTCTGACGCCAAAACCAAAGAACCTTTGGTGGGCATAAGTGTACAGATCAAAGGTAAAGTGATTGGAACGATTACCGATATTAAAGGTAAATTTTCCTTTACTACATCCACCCCATTACCGATTCAATTGGTAATTTCTTCGGTTGGTTACAAATCACAAGAGTATGCCGTAAATTCTGAAAACGCAAGTATCAACATTAGTCTTGAAGACCAAGATGTTATGGGACAGGAGGTAGTGGTATCTGCTTCGAAAGTAGAGGAAAGTGTATTAAGGTCTCCTGTATCAGTTGAGAAACTTGATTTGAGAGCCATCCGCGAAACAACATCCTCTAATTTCTATGATGCACTAGGCAACATGAAAGGTGTCGATTTAACAACACAAGGTTTGCTGTTTAAGACGGTAAACATGAGAGGTTTTAACTCAACTGGTAACCCAAGAACTGTTCAAATGATTGACGGAATGGACAACCAAGCTCCTGGGTTAAATTTCCCGGTGGACAACATCGTTGGTATGCCTGAACTCGATGTTGAAAGTGTAGAGCTTATTACGGGTGCGGCATCGGCGTTGTATGGCCCGAATGCACTAAACGGGTTGATTTTAATGAATTCCAAAAGCCCTTTTCTTTATCAAGGTGTCAGTGCCAATGTTAAAACGGGAGTAATGTCGGCATCTAATAGAGATGTTCAAACCACTCCATTCTATGATGTTTCTTTACGATATGCTAAAGCCTTCAATAACAAGTTTGCTTTTAAAGTGAATCTTTCTTATCTGGCCGCAAAAGATTGGGAAGCCAATAGTACAACTAACCTTAATGCTCGCCAAGGAGTTGCAGGTGATCGCTCAGCCACAGATTATGATGGATTGAATATTTATGGCGATGAAGTTCAATCAAGTCTTCAGACTGTTTTTACGGGATTACAAGCCAACCCATTGGTTCCAACTGCTTTGAAAAATCAACTCACTGCAGCCAACGCTGCCGGACTTCTTCCTTTGGGCTCTATTGTTAGCCGCACAGGATTTGCCGAAAGAGACCTTATGGACTACAATACAAAGAGCTTCAAGACCAATGTGGCCTTACATTACAGACTCTCTGAGAAAATTGAGGCGATAGGTCAATTAAATTATGGCTATGGTACAACAGTGTATACTGGAACTGGCCGTTATGGATTGAGAAATTTCAATCTTTTACAAGGAAAACTTGAACTCAAGGGAGATAATTTCTCACTTCGTGGATATACAACGCAAGAAAATTCGGGTCAATCTTATTTAGCAGGACTCACTGCTGTAAATATGCTTAACGAAGCAACGCCTCATGCCAACTGGTTTGGGACTTATTTGGGAGCTTTTGCACAGGCTAGAGCAGGTGGACAAGCAGAAGCTCAGGCACATTTGACCGCTCGTAGTGCAGCAGATGTTAACTTCCCTAAACCAGGAAGTGCCACATTCAATACGCTTTTAGATAAATATCGTGAACTACCCATCAGCAAAGGTGGAAGTGCATTTACAGACAAAACCGATATGTTCCACGCTGAAGGATTCTATAACTTCAAAAACCAAATAAAGTTTATGGAGTTAATAGCGGGAGCAAATGTTAGACAATACAGACTTAAATCAGACGGAACTCTATTTGCTGATAAAGAAGAAGGTAGAAATGGTGTTATTCTTATTAACGAATACGGAGCCTTTACACAAGCTAGTAAAAGTATATTTAGTGACCATTTAAAGTTAATTGGTTCTGTTCGTTATGACAAAAATCAAAACTTTGATGGACAATTTACACCAAGAGTATCGGCTGTAACTACTTTTGGGGATCATAATATTAGAGCTTCTTACCAAACAGGTTTTAGAATTCCAACTACACAAAATCAGTATATTGACCTAACCACTCCTAACGGAACGCTTATTGGCGGTTTGGATGAGTTTAATGGCAGATATAATCTAACAGCGGGTATTCCAAGACATATTTTGTCGGACTTTCAAATCAATGGAGCTAACTCTAAATATTTAGACGCAGCTGCAAAACAAAAACTAGCAACTGATATTGGAGCTTTTGTTCAATCAAATTTACCAGCAATTCAATCAGCCGTAGTTTCAACCGTACAAGCAGGAGTTGTTGCTCAAGTAACCGCTGCTGTTCAAGGATTAGTAGCTGCTGGGCAATTACTAGCTGATAATGCTCCGGCTGCCATTCAAGCTCAGGTAACTAGTCAAATGTCAAGCCAAGCGGTTAGAGATATAATAACAGCCAATGTTACTACCCAAGCTAATGCACTAGCTACAAGAGTTACTCCAGCTTTTGCATTGGGTGCATTGCCAAAATATTCACCAGTTCCTTTGCAACCAGAGAGAATTAAATCTTGGGAAATTGGTTATAAGGGTTTAATCGGCAAAAAACTATTTTTGGATACTTACTATTACAATAGTATCTATAGCAATTTCATTGGAGGTACTGTTATAGTGGTACCAACAGAAGCTGCTGGCCCAGGACTTCCGCTTCAGTCGGGCATAGGTGTAGGAAAAATTAAAGGATACTCTAGACCTTCAAACACTAGCGAGAAAATAAAAGCTGATGGTTGGGCTTTAGGACTTAACTATTCATTACCCAAAGGATACAGTCTTGGAGCAAACTGGGCAGTGAATAGGTTGGTGAATTTTGTTGCTTCGCCAGAGCAACAATATGCTGGCTTTAACTCTCCAAGAAATAGATTCAATATTAATTTTGCTAAAAAACTTGGAAGCGGTGATAAAATCGGATTTAACGTTTCCGCACGTTATCAAGATGCATTTACTTGGGAATCAGGCTTTGTGTTTCCAACAACCACCACAGTGCCTTTGTTTGGCAATACAGAAGTTCCAGCAATATTCAACGTAGATGCTCAAGTGAGCTACAAATTGCCTTCTTTGAAATCAATTGTTAAACTTGGTGGTACAAACATAGGCGGCAAACCTTACGTACAAGCATTCGGTAGTGCGTATGTTGGATCTATGTACTATGTTTCAATAGCTTTTGATGAGTTATTCAATAAATAACAAACCAAAAATTATTGAAAAATGACTCCGGTCAAACTTCATAATTTTCTTTGGTTTATTAGAAAAAGACCTCCTATTGGGGGTCTTTTTTTTGTGGTTTGATTTTAACCTCTAATTGTTTTATAGATAAAACTTGCTTTGAAACGAGCATGTTTTCACTGAAAGTTCTTTAAAAGAAATGTTCATATCGAAAACTAAGAATTAATACTTTGAAGAGAACAATTCAAAAAGAAGCTTACTGTGGAAACTTAGAAAAAAAATTTACGAACTGTTCGTTAAAAAAACAGCTTAAAATATCTTTTGCGGGCTTTGCGAAAAAACTTTGCGGTCTTTGCGTTTAAAAAAAGTAACAAAAAATTACCTCAATGACTTCAAATAAGATACAATATCACCCTTCTAGAAATTTAACTTTGCGAACTTTGCGAAAAAACTTTGAGGTCTTAGCGTTAAAAAAATACTTGGGAATACCTTATCGTGACAAAAAAACTACCTCAATGACTTCAAATAAGATACTATATCGCCCTTCAAATCTTTAGCACTACCAATAATTCTTACAAATTGACTACCGATGATGGCACCTGAAGCATATTTTGAAGCCGTCTGGAAAGTCTCTTTATCTTTTATTCCAAAACCAATTAATCGTGGATTACGAAGGTTCATGGCATTAACTCTATTGAAGTAGGTCTCCATTTCGGGTGTAATTCCAGATGTAGCCCCAGTGACACTAGCCGACGAAACCATATAAATAAACCCATCAGAAATTTCATCGATTTTTCGAATTCTTTCTTCTGATGTTTGCGGAGTTATGAGAAAAATATTCAATAATCCATATTGGTCAAAAATCTTTTTGTATTCCCTAAAATACTCATCAACCGGCAAATCGGGAAGAATGAGCCCATCAATTCCTTTCTCCTGACACTGTTTTGCAAACGCCTCAATACCAAACTGATAGACAGGGTTGAGGTAACCCATCAAAACAATCGGAACCGTAATGCCTTTGTTTCTAATTCCATCCAATTGCTCAAAGAGAACTTTTAGCGACATCCCGTTTTCAAGAGCTTTTTGATTGGACTCTTGAATAGTCTCACCATCGGCCACGGGATCAGAATAGGGCATTCCAATCTCCACAATATCTGCTCCACCCTCTTGCAATGCCTCCAAAACCGTGGTGGTATCACCTAAATTCGGAAATCCAGCTGTGAAATATACGTTAAGTACTTCTTGTTTTTTACTCTGAAATAAGGCTGTAATTCTGTTCATCTAGTATTTAATCTTGTTGCAAAATTAGACAATATTTCCACCACACAATTGACATTTCTCAAAAATCACTACTCAGAAGCCCCATCATGGTTTTTATACCTTCAAAATAATTACCCAGTCGCAAGTTTTCGTTTGCACTGTGCTGATTGTTGTCTGCGTTTACGGTCGGGATTATTACTGCCGTTACTCCAAGTTTGGTCACAAAAGGAGAAATCGGCACTGAACCTCCCATCGTAGGCAATTTGATAATTTTTTTATCCGTAGTTTTTGTAAGTGCGTTTTCTAGCCAAATGCCAATAGCTCCGTTTGTATCGGTAGTAAATGCACCATAAGCTGGCCTTGAACCTACTTTAATTATCTTCTCATACTTGGCTCTTTCATCAGGTGTGGGGTCTTTTTCAGTTATATAATAGCCTTTGGAAGCAATGAAATCCTTTACATTTTTCAGTAGTTTCTCAGGTTTGGTGGCTGCCACAGTTCGGATGTCAATTTCGGCAACTGCTTTGTCGGGAATGATAGTGGCTGCTAAAGCTCCAACTTCACCGGCCTTTAGCCCTCTGATATTTAATGAAGGATAAACCAATGCCTCTTGGTAGCTATCGCCCACTTTGTCGGGTGTTTTTATTCCTAATTTAGTATTTACCAGAAACAAATCATCTGGAATTTCTTTTAGTTTCTGTTTGGCTTTGGCGTCTAATTTCACGCCATCATAAAATCCAGGAATGAGTACTTTACCATCCTCAGATTTCATAGATGCCAATAACTGAGCCATCCTCAGAGCCGGATTTGGCAGGTAATTCCCATAGTGTCCGCTGTGTTGAGCTGTGTAAGCACCATAAGTGGTCAAGGTCAAAGTAGCTATACCTCTAGCTCCAAAAGTAATGGTGGGCAAGTTAGACACATGGCCTGGGCCATCAAAAATCAGAAGTAGATCCGAAGACAAAGCAGCCTTATAGTTATCAATTATTCCCGGAAGATTAACCGAACCCTTTTCTTCCTCAAAATCCACCAATATCTTAAGACTATACTGTGTTTTAATATTTTGGGATTCTAATGCATCTAAAGCAGACAGCAACATTACCCCAGGACCTTTGTCATCGGAGGATGCCCTACCAAAAATTCGCCATTCGGGGTCAATCTTTTTTTGAAGATTTTCTATCGGAATGATTTCCCAGTTACCATTCACTACATTTTTCTGTTTCAAGACAGGCTTAAAAGGGTCCTCTTGCAGCCATTCGGACGGGATAACAGGCTGCCCATCAGAGTGATAATAGTATAGGATAGTTTTGGCTTTCGGATTCTGCGATTTCTTCTCCAACAACAATACTGGAATTGTGCTAGTTTCAAGTCGCCTAGATTCAAAACCCCTTTTAACAAACTGATTCTCCACCCACACCACGTTTTTCAGGATGTCGTCCTTATAATTGGCATCACACGGTATAGAGAGGTATTCTAAGAACAGCGGAAAGTTTTTGGAACCAAAATGATTTGCGAGAGAATCAAAATTGGTTTTCTGAGCCAAAACACTAGGAAGTATTAAAAATAAAAAGGCGACTTTTTTCATTATTCGGTAAGGAGATTTTTAGGTTATACAAACTTAAAGATAAGTAGCACATTTTGGTTTTGTAGCGACAGAAAATTTAAAATTATTTGCTTTTTTAAAATCATAACCTTAAATTGTGACTTCAAAACATGAATTAACTTTTGGCATTTTAAGTTTTTTTACAAAAAAAGAGCCACTCAATTATTTCGATATTAGAAAAAGGTAAATTCAACGAATAATTTCAAAACATTTCCAATACAAAAATGGCAATGAACTATTTTTGGCACAAAATTTGAAACTTGTCAATTATATTACTAAAATAAGTTTTTGCTTTTCTAAAATTCTTGCCATGAAAAATCAATTATTCTATTTAGCCACGGCTATTTTGTTGGTTGGACTAAGTTCGTTTAAAGACTATGATACAAACACAAAAGGTTCACCTAAAGTACTCGATTTTGAAATATTTGGAGAAAATCACGCCTCTACTCCTATACTCAACAACGAGCTATCCGACCATGTGTATTATATCGTTAGCGGACATGGCGGTCCAGACCCAGGTGCGAACACCAAAGTAAATGGAAAAATCGTAGCCGAAGACGAATACGCCTACGATGTAAGCTTAAGGTTGGCCAAAAACCTACTTATGCACGGTGCAAAAGTATATATGATTGTAAGAGACGAAAACGATGGTATCAGAGACCACGAATACCTAGAAATAGACACCGACGAAGTAGTTTGGGGTGGAGAAAAAATCCCTTTGAATCAATCTGCGAGGCTTCGCCAGAGAACAAGAATAATCAATGAGCTCTATTCCGAAAATAGTCGCAAAGGGTACGAAATTCAGAGGGTTATAGAAACCCATGTGGACTCGCGTTATACTGACCACAAAGTTGATATTTTCTTCTATTACAACGACCGAAAGCCCGAAAGCAAGGAATTGGCCGAGGGCTTATACAACACTGTGCAACAGAAATACAACGCTAAACAAAAAGGCCGTGGCTACACTGGAGTAGTTAAATCCCGTGACCTCTGGATGATAAAGGAATCAAAGCCACCGATAGTTTATATAGAACTAGGAAACATCACCAACGAATTTGACAGAAAACGCCTGCTTTTAGCAGACAATAGACAAGCCATAGCCAACTGGTTTGCACAAGGACTCATGAATAACTAGGGATATCTTATTACATACAAGGAATGCCGAAAGCCGTGAAGGTTTCCGGTATTTTTTTTTCAAACAAACCCTAGATTCTTGGCGTACACAAGTTTTCCAGAGTTAGTGAGTTGCTTGCCAAACTCAAGGAATATGCGTTTTGAATCAGAAAGAATGTGCTAATAAATATCAAATTAACTAAAGTTTCGGAGAAAATAAAAAACTAATAATTAAACACTTGCAAAAAAAATGATGTTGTTTTTGATTATTAGTTAGTTATAATTTTCAAATTAAATACTAATTGTCCCTTATATATTTTTTGTAGTCCGTTGTAAAATTTCGCTTCCAAAGGATTTTTTTATAGCCCAAAACGTTGTTAGCGAAATTTACAGTCGGTCGGCTTTCAGGATCATTTCGAACGCCTTAGTGGCAAAAAAAACAGTTTTTTTGTTTGGAACCGACCTTTCAGCTTTTTTTCAACTGGCCTGGCAGCCAGGCGGTGCGATGTCTCGCAAAAAGTCAGCGGGCACGCCTAGTGAAGTCTGACAAGACACACAAAGTATATAATTTATGCAGTTTTAAACCCGAAACTTTAGTTATTCATTCAGAGGCTTGAGGTTTTCTATTATACCAAGGCATGTTTTCCTATTTTAACATTCACTAATTCAACTGGCTCCATTTTCCATTTATCTCAAAACTGCTCTTCTAGCTACTTTTCCAAAAAAAATCCCGAACTTTGACCTTGAAAATATACCTTCGAAATGATAAGCATTGAGCATCTTTTAAAAAATACACACAAGTCGGCTTCGCAAGTTAGGCGACTAAATAAGAGCCAGAAAGCTAAAATAATTACAGATTTGGCTGATATTCTTTTGGGGAATTTGCCTCAAATTATTGTCGAAAACAAGAAGGATTTGGACTTGATGGACCCCAAAGATGCCAAGTATGACAGACTTTTGCTGAATGAAAATCGGATAACCGGAATAGCTGACGCCCTAGGACAAGTGGCCAATTTAAATGACCCAAGTGGACAAATTCTGTTGGAGCGAACTTTTGACAACGGCATCAAAATGCAGAAAATTGCTGTCCCAATGGGTGTAATAGGTACCATCTTTGAGTCAAGGCCAAACGTAACTATCGACGTGGCATCTTTGTGCATCATGTCCGGAAATGCCTGTGTATTGAAAGGTGGAAAAGAAGCACAATTTTCCAACCATTTTTTGGTAAGTCTCATTCACCAAGCTTTATCTAAAAATAATATTTCTACCGATGTGGTGAT
>CAMCYZ010000003.1 GCA_945885545.1 Spirosoma fluviale | reverse complement strand
GTGATTCAGGTTGCAAAGTCCCATAGCGGCATGAAACTCAGAGTTCTTTCCATTGATACCTGCCACATAATAGTTGTCTAGTATATGCCCAAAACTTCTCAAAAGTTTTATTTTTTCATAGAGTTCTGGATTATGACAAATGATTGAGCCGCCCTCTACGGTATGAAAAACTTTTGTAGAATGAAAACTACAGGTTGATATATCCCCAAAATCAAGCAGAGATTTGCCTTGGTATTTTACACCAAAAGCATGGGCCGCATCGTAAATTACTTTCAGATTATGTTTTTTGGCGATGATTTCTATTTTCTCTACATCACAAGGATTGCCGTAAACATGAGTGGCCATAATGGCCGTAGTTTTTTCTGTAATCGCAGCTTCTATAAGATTGGCGTTGATATTTAAATCATCCGCATTGATATCAACAAAAACAGGCTCCAAATTTTCCCAAATGATAGAAGTAGTGGTAGCACAATAAGAAAAAGGCGTGGTGATAATTTCACCTTTCAAGTCTAAGGCCTTTAATGCTATTTGAAGTGCAATTGTTCCATTTCCTAGAAATGAAAAGTAAGGGGTATTAAGATATTTCTTTAACTTTTCTTCGAGTTCGACTACCAAAGGACCATTGTTGGTCAACCAACTAGTATCCCATATTCGGGTGAGGTAGGACTGGTACTCTTCCTTTGGGGGTAAAAATGATTTTGTTACGTTAATTTTTTCCAAAATTATTTTATTTTTTTGCAATACTAACTTCAAAATTAAACTTAAAATATGATTTAAAGCAATTCTTTTTGAACGGAATTAACTGTAATTAATTTTGGACGAACTGCTCCGGGCCATTTACCAAACCAATCTGTCCCCTCTCGGTAATCCAACACATCGAACGCCAGTGCATCTTCAAAGAAAAAGACTGGTGCCAATCTATCTTTTACAATCATGGCAGATATATAGTATGATCCGTCGTTCAAGAAATCACCCGGTATATTACATTCAGCCCTTACAATTCCTTTTTGATATATTTTGGCATCATCTGCGATATTGAAAACACACTCACCGGTCATGCTGTAAAGAAAAATGCTGACATTAAGTTCTGCATTGTCCATCATATTCCAATATTCAAACGCTATCTTTAAGGGTGTCCGCGTGTCAAAATTATCAACTAATATTTCCTGATTCGGAGTTAAGCTGATACTTTTTATTCTTGCTTGGTCATTTCCAGGTGCGTCGTTTGGGTCTGACCAATTTTGCGTTAACTGAAACTTCGAAACCGTCTTAACGTATTCATTTACAACCTCGTCTATTTTTCCAGCTTTAATGAGCTCTCCATTTCTTAAATATGCCCCTTTGTTGCACAAACCTTGTACTGCGGTGAGGTTATGACTTACAAAAATCAAGGTACGGCCGCTATTCGAAACGTCACGCATTTTGCCGATACTTTTCTTCTGAAAGTCAGCATCTCCCACGGCCAATACCTCATCTACTACCAATATTTCTGGCTCAAGATGAGCTGCAATAGCAAAGCCAAGTCGCACATACATTCCTGACGAATAGCGTTTTACAGGTGTATCTATAAACTTGTTTATTCCTGCAAAGTCTACAATTGCATCAAAATGCCTTAATATTTCCGACTTTTGCATTCCCAAGATTGCACCATTTAGGAATATATTTTCTCTACCAGTCAATTCAGGATGAAAACCTGTACCCACTTCCAAAAGACTGGCCATTCGGCCTTTCACTCTTACTATTCCAGTAGTTGGCTCGGTTATTTGGCTTAGAACTTTTAATAAAGTTGATTTTCCGGCACCGTTGGCACCAACTAGGCCCAATCTGTCACCTTGTTTTACTTCAAGATTCACACCTTTCAATGCCCAAAAGTCTTCTTTGGTGTTTTTATTCTTTGAAGGTTGGAATAAAGAGTTTGACCAACGAGTGATGGTATCCCTCAAGTCGTCGGTAGAATTCCCCTTTTGGTTAAGTTGATACCGTTTCGATACGTTTTCTATGCTGAGTACGGTCATTGATTTAAACTAATTAAATATGGTCAACAAAAGAGTTTTCATGTTTACGAAAAAATCTAATGGAATAGAAAAATGTAACGACTATGAAAATTACCAATGGTAGAAAACTGTTCCAGTTAAATTCAGCGAAGTCGTCGAGCATACACCATCTTAAGGCATCGATACAACCTGTAACTGGATTAAGAACAAATAGTTTATAAAACCAAGGCTGACCTGTTGAACGAACGCTTTCGGTGAGATATCCAACCGGGGATATGAAATAGCCGAACTGTATAACGAAAGGAATAATTTGCCCGATATCTCTAAATTTGACATTTAATACCGCCGAAATTAGGCCAATGCCAAAGGCAGCAAGAAATGTCATTAATATAAATACAGGAACCAAGAATAACTTCCAATCAGGTAAGAATTGATACCAGATGCAAATTATAAAAAATAGTATTGTCGAAATCAGGACATCTACCAAGCCAAGAAATATGGTAGAAAGTGGTATAATCAATCTTGGGAAATAAACTTTAGAAACGAGGTTTGAATTAATCACAATACTCTGGCTTAATGCCTGCAAAGATTGGGAGAAAAATAGCCAAACAATAACTCCTGGAGCCACCACTAGGGTAAAAGGAATAGCAGTATTTGTATCTAATTTGCCTATTTTACCAAATGCAAAGGCCATTACAATCATGGTAATCAGGGGCCTGATAACACTCCAGCCAATCCCCAAAACAGTTTGTTTGTATTTGACCAAAATATCTCTCTTGGCCAATATCCAAAATAGTTCTTTAAAACTCCAGATTTCTTTCAGATAGTCAGTGATGGATTTTTTTGCGGTTATTATTCGCTCTCTTGAATTCATAAAATATATTTCAATTGCTATTTTCAGTCATAACCTCGAGATAAGTTTTGCGTACGGTAATAATCAGAACCGTTGCCACCAAGGCAATTAAACCGCCCAGTCGAGTGCTTAATCCCGTTTTCTTCATAATAGACAAAGGTAACCTAACGGGTTCCAGGACGGTGAAAATAGGGGTCTGTTCTATGATTAATCTATTTAAGCCTTCCACATTGGCCAGTTGAGTATAATATTGGTTTGACAAGTAGGTGTTGTCGCGGCTTACTTGTTGTTGCTTCATGATTCCTGACGGATCCACTACATTAGGATTATCGAAAGTTAATCGTGCAACTCTATTGTCATTGTATCTAAGAGCATAAGCAAGACTATCAAGACGACCTTCTTGAATTTTTAGTATCTGTTTGGTCTTTTTGGTCTTCATTTCTTTATAGAAGTCCTCAGTGCTGGCCATCAAAATCTCTATCCAGTCTTTTGTTAGTTGCTCATTTGTGGTAGTGGCATATATTGTTATCAAGCTTGAGTTTTCATCAGGCTCTACACGTGTAAAGTTGTAGATTTTAGTATAAACGTCGATAAGTATTTGATTTTCGTAAGGTGTAAATTCTGAAATATCTTTCTTTTTAAATTTATAATTAGCAAATGGAGAGGCAGGCTTAATAAGACTTCCTGCCCATTCATTTCTTTTTATATCACTGCTGTCAATGAAGTAATTGATAAATAAGTCTTTTTTGTTACCAATTTTAACTTCTCTCATGAAGGCATTCTGAAATACATTTACTGAAAGTATAATGGCTTCAAAATTTGAAGACGCCAAAAGGCTTCCACCTTGTTGTTGTGTGCCGCCACCGGGAAGTCCAAATGCCGAGGCAAATCCGCCAAATTGGTTTTGGGCCCCACCTCCTTCCAATTCTAGATGAAAGGTAGTCTGTCCACTGTAAGTGTCCTCTGAGTCTAAGAAAGTATTGTTGATAGTATCATAGATTGAACCAACAATGAGTGCCATTAAAAGAATCTGCCAGTTCTTACCCAAGAATTTGAAATATTTAAAAACGGATAAAAAAAACTCTCTGGTTGATACTTGGTCGTCTTTAATCTTTTGATTCATTCTTAATTTTGGTTAAGTTTTAAAAGGCCAAATATAGAAACAATGGCTGTCAAAGTCCCACCTAATGTGCCTATAATACCTCCGAATTGTGCTAGCTGAGCTTGCGTATTTTCGGTTTTTCCAGGAATAATTATTTCACTACCTGGCTCTACCTTCGGGTGAATTTTAATAAAAACGAATTTCCTTGTTCTATCAACTGAGCCATTCGGATAAATAATAAACGCTTTACCTCTCGACGATTTTTTAGTAAAACCACCAGATTTGGAAATATAATCAATGAAATTTAAGTCTGGGTGGTATTTTACCGTGGTAGGATAAAGTACTTCACCTTCTATTCTAACAGTTTGTAGTTTTTTAGGTATGTTTATTTCGTCACCGTCTTGTAAAATCAAGTCCTCAACCGAACCTGGGTTTTTCAAAATCTTCTCTAAATCTATTCCAACAGATTCAGTTATAAGATTATTTAAAATCTCACCTTCTTCAGTGAATTCAGGCTCTTCTTCATCCAAGCTTTTGGTAACTGCTTTTACTTTTACATTGATGTTTAAGTTATTCAGCACTTCCTCTCTCTGTGTTTTCTGAAAATCACTTAGTCGCGTTTTTCTTACCATAGTGGCACCTTTAATGTAAGCCTGTGGTGACAATCCTCCAGCTCTAGAGATCAAGTCAGATATTTTTTCGTCCTTATATTTGATACCATATATGCCCGGATAAATGACTTCACCCTTGGTAGTTGCAAAGTTTTGTTTTTCATAGTTTGGAGAAGTTCTCACGAAAACTTCGTCATAAGGCAAAAGTTTTACACTTTCGCTTTTTGAGTCGAAATTCAAGTCTGAACGAATCTCAAATTCTATAATGTCAGATATTTGAGCATCTATTTGCTTTGCATCAACGTTTCTTTTTCTTCTAACAATTTCAATTTTCGATAAAGATGCAGCTTCCGTAAGGCCACCCACTTTTACTATTAAGTCTTGAATGGTCATTTCTTTTATATAAGGCACTTGCACCCCTAAAAGTGCATCTGGGTTGTTTATGGCACCTTGTATTTTCACAAAAGACGTCTCAGTCAAGTCAAAAATACTTGGTATAATCACCTTATCCATTCTCTTTAGCGTTTGGTCAGTACTTCTTCCACTTTTTAAATCAAAAAGATTAACAGTAATATTAGAAATTGACAAATCGTCATTGGTTCTGATAATATTTATTCTTCCTTGAAGAGACTCTTCTCTCAAGCCCTCTGCCGAATTAATTAAAGCCAACAAAGTAGGATTATTGTCTAAAGAGTATTCCCCCGGACGATAAATGGCCCCTTGAATAGATATCAAGTTTTCAAAACGTTCAAGTAGTTTTTCCACTACAATAGAGTCTCCACTGTACACTTGACTCGACTTAAAGTCTTCATTTTTTATATCAATTATGCGTTTTTCTTTTGAAGTATTTCTGTAAATTTTTACTCTTTCAGAGTAGGCATATTGGTCAAAACCACCCGCATAGTTAATCACTGCACTCAGACTTTCATTTGGAAGGACTTCAAACAATCCCTTTCTCTTCAAGTTACCTTCTATCGCAATTCTCGAAACATAAGGCCCAACCTGAATTATATCTTGGTCTTTGAGTAGCATATCCCCTTTAGAAAAACCTTTGGTTATCACATCATATAGGTCTAAAGTGCTTACTATTCTATTACTTCTAACTAGTTTTATATCTCTGTATGTACCGATGTCATTAGGGCCACCACATGCGTAAAGTGCATTTAGCAAGCTAGTAAATGACGTAACGGTGTAAGTACCTGGGGCAATTACCTCCCCTGTGATTTTAACTTTGATCATTCTATAGCCTGTCAATGAAATCTTTAGAAAAGTATTGGCAGGATATCCGCTGGCTCCGTTAAGGCCTAAAAATATTTTTGAGAAAGCATTTTTAATTTTCCTTTCGGCTTCTTCAATGTTCAAACCAGCAACGTTCACCACACCAGCCTTCTCTAACACTATGAAACCATCTGGGTTTACGGTTGCAGTTTGTTTAAACTGAGAATAACCATATATGTCCATTACAATCTTGTCGCCAGGTCCCATGACATAGTTGTTTGGTGTTGAAACGTTAACCGTGGCTGTTGGGTCAAACTTTGAATTTGTAAAAATAGAACTACCAAAAGTCCTTTTTATTGTTTTACTTTTTAGTAGATCGGCTGCTAATTCGGTTTCTTTTTCAATACGCTGATTTTCCTCCGCTTCAATGGTTTTTTGGTCGGTTGGAGCTAGCTCTATTTCACGGGTATTAGTGGGGTCATTTAATGGTATCCTGTTTACAGCATTTGTTCTGTTGTTGGTGGGAGTTTTCTCTTTTGTGGCGGCTGGTGCTGTGGTGGTCGGAATGGTAGTGGGAATCTGAAGTGCCGGTAGAATTTGGGCAAAAATGGTGTTTTTTACAGCAAATTGTATTAATATTAATACGAGTGCTTTTGCTATTCGATTTGTCTTCCTAAATTTGGGAGATTTCATAAATTAAAAATTTGCTCTTTCTATGTTTTGCTTTGTAAAATGCAAAATTAGCAGAAGATTTTTGGTTAATTAAATTAAAAAGTCTTTATTTTAAAAAGTACTTTGAATTGCAAAGTTAAAAATCAAATTGGTCATAACCTTATTATTTATAAAAAAATATGTCAGAAGAAAGTAAAGTGCTATATGACGAAGACAGTATAAAATCTCTAGACTGGAAAGAGCATATTCGTTTACGACCCGGAATGTACATTGGAAAACTAGGCGATGGCACCTCACCAGACGACGGTATATATGTTCTGCTAAAAGAAGTGATGGACAATTGTATTGACGAGTATGCGATGGGGCATGGCAAATCAATAGAAATCGGCATAGACGAAGGTAAAGTGACCGTCAGAGACCACGGGCGTGGCATACCGCTAGGCAAAGTGGTCGATGTGGTTTCAAAAATCAATACAGGTGCCAAATATGACAGTAAGGCCTTTCAGAAGTCTGTTGGTCTTAATGGTGTGGGAACTAAGGCTGTAAACGCTCTTTCGTCCTATTTCAAGGTTATTTCTTATAGAGAAGGGGAGTGTAAAAAGGCTGTTTTCGAACGAGGTGAGTTAATGGCAGAATCGCCTGTAGAACTCACTTCCGAAAAAAATGGTACTTACGTGGAGTTTATACCTGACAGTACAGTCTTCAAAAATTATCATTTCATTCCACATTATGTCGAAAACATGATTTGGAATTACTGTTATCTAAATGCCGGATTGGCATTGAATTTTAATAGGAAAAAGTATATTTCTCAAAACGGTTTATTGGATTTATTGCTCAGAAAAACCAACGAGTCAACGCTGCGATACAACATTATTCATTTGAAAGGGCCAGATATTGAAATTGCTTTAACACACGGTAACCAATATGGCGAAGAATATTACTCGTTTGTAAACGGTCAAAATACAACACAGGGAGGAACTCACCTTTCTGCGTTCAAAGAGGCAATTGTAAAGACCGTTCGTGATCATTTTAACAAGGATTATGCCCCTGAAGACATTCGCCAGTCTATTATTGGGGCAGTTTCGGTTCGAATTCAAGAACCCGTTTTCGAATCTCAAACCAAAACCAAACTAGGTTCTACTAATATTTCCTTAGAAGATAACGCTCCTACGGTAAGGACTTTCATCAATGATTTCATAAAAGAGCATCTCGATAATTTCTTGCACATGCACCCTGAGGTTAAAGACGCCTTAAAAAAGCGTGTGGAGCAGTCAGAAAGGGAGCGTAAAGAACTTGCAGGTGTAAAGAAAATTGCAAATGAGAGAGCGAAAAAAGCGAATCTTCATAATAAAAAGCTCAGAGATTGTAGATTTCACTTACCCGATGAGAAATTTGAAGGTCGGTTGGATACGATGCTCTTTATCACTGAAGGAGATTCTGCTAGTGGTTCGATTACAAAAGCAAGAAACCCGGAAACTCAGGCGGTCTTTAGCTTGCGAGGTAAACCTCTTAATTGTTACGGATTGAGCAAAAAGGTAGTGTACGAAAATGAAGAATTCAATCTTTTGCAGCATGCATTAGATATAGAAAATGGCATAGAAACTTTAAGGTACAATCAGGTAATTATAGCCACCGATGCTGACGTTGATGGTTCGCACATCAGATTGTTGCTTTTGACATTCTTTCTCCAGTTTTTCCCAGATGTTGTTAGGGAAGGGCATTTGTATATTTTACAGACACCCCTTTTTAGGGTTAGAAACAAGAAAGAGACCTTTTATTGTTATAACGATGAAGAAAAGCAGGCCGCTATCAATAATTTAGGAGGAAAGCCAGAAATTACCCGATTCAAAGGTTTAGGTGAAATATCTCCGCACGAGTTTGAGGCATTTATCGGTAAAGAAATTAAGCTAGATCCCGTAATTTTCGAGAAGGAATCATCAATCCCGAAGATATTGGGATACTATATGGGGAAAAATACGCCTGAAAGACAAGTGTTTATCATCGATAACCTAATTATTGAACAGGATATTTTGGAAGAAAAAGAATTCATCATAGAAGATTAAAAAATATAATAGTGACTTTAGACGAAGTAAGGAAAGAAATTGATAAAATTGACGATGACCTTTTGCAGCTTTTAAACAAAAGAATGTTTTGGGTTCAAAAAGTAGGGGAAATTAAAAACAAATCAAAGGAGATTATTTATAGGCCAGAGCGTGAAAAACAAATCATTGAGAGGCTTAACAGCCAATCCGAAGGTTTGCTTTCAAAAGATGCCATTGAGGCAATTTTTCTCGAGATATTTGCTACGGCTCGTAATATTGAGCTTCCCGAACGAATAGCATATCTTGGGCCAGAAGGTAGTTTTACCCACCAGGCTGCGGAAAGTCGCTTTGGAGCACTTTCTGAGTATATGACTTTGCCAACGATTAAATCTGTTTTTGAGTCGGTAGAAACCGAGCGTGTTAGATTTGGAGTTGTGCCTATCGAGAACAATCAAGAAGGTATAGTTTACGAAACTGTTGATTTACTCAACGAAAATAATGTAAATATTGCGGCTGAACTTAAGATTCCAGTTCATTTTTGTTTGGCCACTGAAGCTGAAAATCCAGCTAAAATCAAAAGAATATACTCAAAAGACATAGCTTTTAGGCAGTGTAGAGGATTTTTAAATAAATATTTTGAACAACATGAGCCTGAAGAAATTCAAGTAGAATCTACCTCGAAAGCAGCCAAATTAGCTGCTGAAGATCCAGAGGCTGCAGCTATTTGTAGCGAAATAGCCGCTAAGTTGTTTAGAATTCCCGTGTTGTTTCATAATATCGAAGATAATAGTAACAACCGCACAAGATTCTTTATACTCTCTAAAAAATTTGAGAATTTGCCATCGGGTAATGATAAAACTACTTTAATAGCTCGCCTACCTCACACTGACGAAGCCGGTGTTTTGGCAAGTTTCCTTCAAGATTTTAAAGATTATAATATCAATTTGACCAAAATAGAAAGCCGGCCATACAAAGGGGATGAAGATTTTAATTTTTGGTTTTTTATTGAACTCTTGGGTTATTTCAAGGATGAGAATTTCCAAAAAGTATTGGAAAAACACAACGATAGCATTAAGATACTAGGTAGTTATGTAAGAAATACTTAAATGATAATTGGACTTGGGCCATATGTTTGGCCCAAGTCATATTTTAAAACTTCACCGTCATTTACCACTATCTTGTAAATTTTGTACTTACCCTTTGGTATAAGTTTAACTGGGTAAATGGTTCTGTAAAATCCAGAAAAATACTTTAGGGTTAAAATAGTTTCCATTAGATTATTTTTTTGATGGATTGCCGGAAAAATTAATTGTAAATCTTGATTTTCCAATGAAAAATATATGCCATTTTCACCACTGGCAGCTTTAATCGGTTCGAATAGCTGTCCAGAGATTTCTAAAATACCATCACTAATACCAATATTTAATTTTTCACCTGAACTTTCAGTCTGTAAGTTATTATAGTTGTCTAAAACTGATGTTGGGAAAATATACTTATTGGTTTTGAAAGGCTCACTTAACAAAGGATTCAGCTTTTCTATGTGCACAGAATCATTGTATTGATTCGACCAAGTTCCTGTTTTTTGATAATTTATTCCATCAGAAATGGCATTCTTTTTATTGAAAAAGGCAACTTCGAAATTGTTGAAATAGCTGATAATCAAAATTGAAAAAGTAAAGATGCTCGCTGTTGTGGCTACGATTTTTTTATGAGATATGTTTGAAACCAAGAAAAGATATACCGATAAGACCATGAATGACGAATTGATGGTATATCTACTCAACATAGAAAATCCAGTTCTTGAAATACCAATCATAAGACCCGTAGCGAATACAAAACCAAAAACACAAATAATAAATTGATCTGCCTTTGAATGACGCAATTTCGCAATGGCTTCTTTCCTACCTTTTGAAAAAATAGGGTATTTGACAAGAAAAAGAATTAAGAAAATTATAACTAAAAAAAGGCCAAAGACTTGGGAAATAAGATTTGAATATAAATACTTTGCAGTGGTTGAAAGGTCAGTGATATTTAGTGAATAAGCACCAAAAAATTCGAAAACATACCTTAATGCCTTTAGGGGCTCTGAAACGGGCGACACACCCGAGCTCCACTCGGGTTTCTCGTAACCCCAAAAATAAATGATAATTGTTGCCAAAGACAATAAAGTCCAAATTATTAAGTGTTTGGTTCTTTGGTTTACCAAAAGAATGATGATGCCTATCATGAAAGCCAAAATTCCATTTCCATGAGAAAAAATCGCTAGAAGAGAGAATATGAATGCTGGTAATAAGCTATTTAGTTTTTTAAATATCAAAAAATAAAATGTCAGAAAAACGTAGAAGATTACCGAGAAATTTTGAAATGGAACCATCAAAGATTGAAGGCTTTCGTAATATTGAGCATGAAAAATCAAAAACGGCATTGGCAGTAAAAAGAGCAGGTTTCCAACAAGAGGTTTTGCTATTTTAAAAATTAAAAGAAAGATTCCAATTAGGTTTAGAAAGCCTAATAAGGCCAACGATTTTAGTTCAAACTTGCCTGTTACTAAGTAGGTTAAGAGTAAAAAAAAACGGTCATTAACAACCCGATGTTCATTATTTAAGGAAAAGAACAACTTGATTTTTTCCGAAAAAGGAATATTCGAAAAGAGATGAAATATTGGAAGGATAATGCCGTGAAAATCGTCCCACCATGGAACGTTAACTGAAATGATATATTGAAAAAGCCACAGTAATGCAATTAAAATTGACGAAGTTGTCCAAAATATGTACTTATTTCTTTTATACATTTCTCGAAAAAATTGATTTTGCTGATTGACAATCTAGCTCTATTTGTTTTATCAAATCTCCAATATTTTCAAATTTAGTCTCTTCTCTAATAAATTCCAATATTTCCACTTTTATGGTTTCGCCATAAATATCATCCGAAAATTCAAAAATATGTACTTCTTGTGTTCTTCCAAGGCCTTCTACCGTTGGTCTGTTACCAATATTCATAATACCCCTGTATTGCTTGTTTCTCAAGAAAACTTGTGTGGCATAAACGCCATTCTTGGGTATTAACTTGTACTTTTTCTGAACTTGAATGTTGGCAGTTGGAAAACCAATAGTTCTACCCAGTTGTCTTCCTTTAACTACGGGGCCCGAAAATTGATAATTACGTCCTAGGAGTTCGTTGGCAGTTTTTACATCACCCGTCAATATAGCATTCCTTATTTGGGTAGAACTTATAGTTATATTTTCCAGTTCTTGTCTAGATATTTCCTCTATTTCAATTTTAAACCTCTCTGAATGCTGTCTGAGGTAGTCTATACCGCCTTCGCGGTTTTTACCAAACCTATGATCATAGCCTATCACCATGGCTTTAGTACCCAAACCTTGTAGTAGTATTTCTTCAATATATTTTTCTGAACTAAGCTCTGAAAACTCTCTTGTGAAGGGTAAAACTACGAAATGATCAATCCCTAACTTCTCAAGAATTTCTGTTTTTTCATCTATGGTGGTCAATAGTTTGAGGTTGTCATCGTTTGGTGAAATAATCAACCTAGGGTGTGGCCAAAAAGTCAACAAAACTGTTTCACCATTTATTTCTTTTGCTTTTTCTCTTAAGCGTTGAATAATTTTTTGGTGGCCCACGTGTATGCCGTCAAAAGTGCCGGTAGTTACTACTGCATTTCCTTTTGGTTCAAAGTCCGAAAGCTTATTGTAAATCTTCATTAGAATCTTTGATTTTTTGCACCATATTTTCTACGGATTCAGCATTTTCTACTGAAAAATCTCCGATTTTAGTCCTTCTAAGCTCACTCAAGTAGGCTCCAGAATCAACCGCTACACCGAAATCACGTGCTATACTCCGAATATAGGTACCTTTGGAGCATATTACTCTGAACGATATTTCTGGAAAATTAAGCGAGTCAATTTCAAATTCCTTGATTTCTATTTCTCGAGGCTTTAACTCAAGGGTTTTACCTTCTCTAGCAGCCTCATAAGCTCTTTTTCCTTTCACTTTAATTGCTGAAAATAAGGGTGGGATTTGAGAAATATGACCAATAAACTGCTTTCTAGCATTCTCCATTAATTCTTTTGTTATATGCTCAGTAGGAAATATGGCATCAACTTCAGTTTCTAAGTCGGCAGATGGTGTGGTTTTTCCAAGTATAAACTTACCAGTATACTCCTTTTCCTGAGCCTGATATTGGTCTATCTCTTTGGTTTTTTTGCCAGTACAAAGTATAAGCAAACCAGTAGCTAAAGGATCTAGCGTACCTGCGTGTCCTACTTTTTTGAATTTTCCGGCATATCTTACTTTGTTAACTACATCGAAAGAAGTCCAAGTTAGTGGTTTATCTAGTAAAAGTACGGTATCGTTATATTGCGTATTCATTAAACTATTTTTAGATCCACACCTGAAAAAAGCAATGCCAACAGAATTATTCCAAGTACTATCCGGTAATAGCCAAATATCTTGAAACCGTGCTTTTGCAGATAACCAATGAAGAATTTAATAGCAACGATAGACACCAAAAAGGCTACTAGGTTTCCAATTCCTAGCAACATAAGTTGTTCATTATCGAATGTTAAATCACCATTTTTGTAGCCTTTGAGTAATTTGTAACTTGCTGCGGCAAACATTGTTGGTACTGCCAAAAAGAATGACATCTCGGCTGCTGCTTTTCTGGTTAAGCCCATGAACATACCACCAATAATGGTTGATGCAGAACGTGAAACTCCTGGTATCATGGCTATACATTGGAACAAACCAATAACAAAACTGTCTATATAATTAGGTACGTCTTTATATGTTTTATTTTCAAAATACTTATCAATATAAATAAGAATAATGCCTCCAATCAATAAACTTATCGATACTACCCATACATTTTCGAGAATGGAATCTATGAAATCATTGAGTAAAAACCCAATAATTGCTGCCGGTACAAAAGCCACAAACAGTTTGTAGTAAAAATCTAGATTTTGAAAGAAGCGTTTCCAATAGAGAAAGATTACGGCCAAAATGGCTCCAAACTGTATGTTAACCTCAAAAATTTTAGTAAATGGGTGTTCTGCAATACCCAAAAAAGAAGCTCCAATAATCATGTGACCAGTAGAGCTTATTGGAAGATATTCGGTAATACCTTCAATGATAGCCAAAAGGATGGCTTGGATTACGTTCATGTATTATTTTTTAAGAAGGGCGTAAAATTCTATCATAAAACCTATGAAGGCAACAATAGGTCCAAGTGTAATACCGAAAAATCCAAATCCGAATTCTTCTTTGTCTAATGTCATGATGATGAAGCCTAGAATAATTAAGGCTACACCCAGTAACATTACGGTATAGTTTCCTTTTTTGAAAGGTAAACCTGAAGCTGAATTAACAGCAGTTTCTTTAGAATCTTTAGTGTTTTTCATTATTTCAATATAATTTGTCTAAATCCATTTTATGATATCTAACAATCGACTGGAAAGTACTCAATACGCCAATAGTTGGACCAAGTATCAGTAAAATTACAAATAAAAGTAGTATTCCGGTATTGTTCTGAATCAAGTTTAAGCCATCTATTTGGCTTGTTGAAACATATTTGGTTAGAAATATCAATAAAATACTTATAACACTCGCAATAAATCCTTGAACAAATCCTTTAAACAAGAATGGCTTTTGAATAAAAAAATCTGTTGCTCCTACTAGTTTCATTGTTCTGATGATAAAACGTTGCGAATACAATGCCAATTTAATGGTATTGTTAATTAAAAGTAGGGTAGCTACAAAAAATATTACCACTATCAAGGCCAAAACTTTATAGACTTTGTTTACATTAGATATTATACCTTTCAGAAAATCCTTAGCATATTCAACTTCAAATACTCCTTGTATTTTTTCAATTTCAGTTTTAATAAGCGTTATCTTTTCTTCGGTTATGTTTTCTACTTTCAATCTCACACTGAAGGCATCCCGAAAGGGATTATCTCCCAAAATATCTTTAAAATCTTCTTTTGTATCTTTGTAAAAAATATCTGCGGCTTGTTCTTTTGAAGTTAGCGTAATTTGTGGTTTTCCATTTTTTATTTCTGCGAAACCCAAACTTTCTATTTTTTTTAAAATAGCGTCTAACTCACTTTTTTCAAGCTCTCTATCAAGGTAAACCTGAACCTCAATGTTTTGCTTAACGTATTTTATCAATTCTTTTGAGGAAATGGCTATCCAACCACAAAATCCAATTAAAAACAAAGCAACTGTCAGACTTATAGTTATAAGTATTCCAGGATAACTGCCTAATTTTTTGTTAAAACTCATTATTATTGCGAAAAGCTAAAGTACAAAGATAAATAATTATTTAGGTTTGAGATTTAAAGCTGAGTGATTTTAAGTATTTTTAAATAATTATTCACCTTTTTTTGCTAGTTCTTTAAGTGCATTCCACTCTACAATCATCTCGGGCATGTTTTGTTCGATTATTTCCTCCACTGTCTTGGTGATATAGTCGAGGCTATGGTTTTCGTCAAAATAGATTGGTTTTTTGAACTTCACCGTCAAAAGCGTATTTCTTCTTTTATATTTTAATCCTGTTTTATTGAAAGCTCGTCTGAAACCGTTTATGACCACGGGAACTACTATTGGTCTATTGGCCATAATGATATGTGCTGTTCCTTTTCTTATTGGTGCATATGGGCTAGTAGTTCCTTGCGGAAAACTTATAACCCAACCAGAGCCGAGACCTTTAGAAACATTATTCCCCGCCGAGGTATCTATTTCTCTTTTGACGTTTACTCCTTCTGAACGCCAACTTCTATCAACCAATATAGCTCCAGCCAAGCTAAAAAGTTTGGGAATCAAACCGGCTTTCATAGTTTCTTTGGCTGCAACGTAGTAGATGGAAGCTCTTGGTGAAAAAAGATATATGGGCATTAATTTCTTCCCAAAGCCCCATTTGAGATTACAGAAAATGTGGTAAAAGGTAATGACGTCAGCAAAGTATGTTTGGTGATTTGAAATAAAGAAAACGTTTGTATTCGGCAAGTCTTTGAGGTTTTCTAATCCTTCTATTTTTAACTTATTAGCAATAGCTATTCTCCAGTATGTTGGCCACCCGGCTATAAAAATTACCGCTCTTTTCAATACCATCCAGTTGCCAAATGGGTCTTTTTGAAACAAACCAAACACATCAAAATAAGATAAAGTCTTAATAAAGATGTTGGTGTTTTTGGCAGGTATTGGTAAGAAATTCTTTAAAATTTTTAGCATTTGGGTTAAATTTATAAGCCGTCAGAACCTATGTTTTCACATCAATTACGCTTATCTATTTCGTCTCTTATTTTGGCGGCTTTTTCGTATTCTTCGTTTCTAATGGCCTCACTGAGCATTGTTTGCAAATCATCGGCAGTCATTGACATTAAATCAGAGCTTGACTTTACTTTAATATTTTTTGGTGCAGATTTTGGTTTTTCTTGACCTCCAAGGTCATCTACACTGATACCCGCTTCGTTCAAGACATTTTCCGTGGTATATATGGAAGCATTAAAACGCAAGGCTATAGCTATGGCATCTGAAGGACGAGCATCGATATTTTTCTGACGTATTCCGTCCGTACAAATTATTTTCGAATAAAAAACTCCTTCAGAAATGTCAGATATTTGTATTTCTTCTACCGAAAAATCAAATGATTTTGAAAATGACTTAAATAAGTCGTGTGTTAAAGGTCGAGTAGGAGTTATTTTCTCCATTTCTATTGCTATGGCCTGTGCTTCAAACATGCCGATAATGATAGGTAAACGTCGATCTCCGTTGGCTTCAGTGAGAATCAAGGTGAACGATCCGGCCTGCAATTGGCTCGGTGAAAGGTCTAATATTTCTAGTTTTATTTTATCCACGATACAAATATAGTCTCCTTTGGTTTATTAAGAGTCAAGTTTATATATAAAAAAATCATTTTTAGGTTCCAAAATATTTTTCAATTCCCATTCCAAATAAAGCGAAATCATATTTTGTGGGGTCTAAAGGGTCCAGAAGTATTAGAGAATCAGTAATTTCCTCAGCCATTTTCCAGTCGGCCTTAGGCCGATTTGTTAGCAACAATCTTCTTGCAATATTTTCAACATGTACATCGCAAGGTATCACCAATTGAGCTGGTTTTAGTCGATTCCAAATCCCAAAATCTACCCCGGAGTTATCTTTTCTCACCATCCATCTGAGATACATGTTTATTCTTTTGCAGGCACTGTTGGAATTTGGGCTTGAAATATGTTTTTTCGTTCTATGGGGCGAATCCTCTAATGAAAAAAAGTAATTTCGAAAGTTACTTAGGTTTTCTTTAAGGTTGTTTTCAGACTTGTTGCCAATCAAAAAAGCATCCTCAAATGATTCATATTTACGGTAATGTTCTTTGAAAAATTCAATGAAATACATTAAGTCGATGAAGTTGAATGTACGATGTACGAAGTTCTCAAAGTTTTTTAAATCTTTGTCGCTTGCTCCTTGAATAAACTCAAAGGGAGCATTATCCATTCGCTGCATTAATTCGGTACACTTGTTGATAATTGTTTTACGCTGCCCCCAAGCCAATACGGCAGCAAAAAAACCGGAAATTTCTTGATCCTGTTTTTTTGTAAAACCGTGTGGAATACAAATTGGGTCCGACTCAATGAAGTTTAAATTGTTGAATTTCAAGAATTTACTATTCAAAAGGTCAGAGACCTCGATCGATATCATTCTATGCATTTTTACTTTCTAGCCTTGGTTTTTTTCGTAGTCGGTAGGTAATACTCCACCGTTGCTCTCATCTTAGAATCCCTCGGCCTAAGTTTATAAAAAGCGTAAGGAGAGAGTTTTAACATTATGTTTTCGTCAGGTCCTTTTTGACTCAAATTAGCCACTACTTTGGCTGTAATAGTTAACCCAGTGGCCTCATTGGTCACTTTTATGTTCGAACCTACCTTGGCAGTACGGTGCAAGGCCAAGTATTTTGTCGTTCTGTTTGAGGTGTTTATGACTTCAGCCACACCTGTTTCCTCCATTTTAATGCCTGTAGGTTCAACGACTAATGTTTGGGTAATTTTCTTTTCTAGTGCAGTGCTTATTTTTTCAATTTCAATTTTATCAATTAATAGCTTGTCTCCAATTCTTATTTTATTGTCACTGATGCTATTAGCTTCAACCAAATATGAAATATCCAAATCATATAATTTTGAGATAGAAAAAATGGTTTCACCAGCCTTTATAACATGAAATTTGCTTTTAGGTTGCTTAATTTGCTGTATTGTTTTGCTCTGATATTTTAGGGTATTATTCGGATTAGCGGGAGTGCTTTTCTTTAAACTAGCTTGATAAGCCCACGCACTCACATGTTTTCCGTTTCTTATCATTGGAAACTTCAGAGTTTGCCCAATTTTTATGGCCACATCTGACTTCAGTGTTGGATTTATATTGGAGACCTCGGCTACAGTACATTTAAATTTGTTTACCAAACTGTACAAAGTTTGCCCGGGCTCAACTTTGTGAAGAATGTAAACAATGTTATCAATTACCTCAGTATTTAAAGTGTCTTTCTGGGGATTTTTGCCAGAGGCGAAAGTTGTTAAACTTGTTATCAGTAATATGAAAATACCTTTTATCATGGACTAATGGAAATTGAATTACAAAAATACGCTTTAATGATTTAAGTGCATAATTTTTTTTATTCATCAATAAATACACTTATTTATTTTAGTTTTGTATTTATAAATATTTATTTCTTTGAAAATTCTAGGAATTATACCTGCACGCTATTCTTCATCGCGTTTTCCTGCTAAATTGCTTAAAACAATACATGGAAAGTCTATACTACAAATGGTTTATGAGCAGTGTGAAAAAACCCAAAGTTTGAGCAAAATAGTAGTTGCAACCGACCATGAGGCCATTTTTGAACATGTCGAGGGTTTTCATGGAGAGGTATTAATGACCAGCACCAATCACGAAAGTGGAACGGAAAGATGTGCCGAGGCATTGAAGCTTTGCGGGGGTAATGGTTCTTTCGACTATGTAGTTAATATTCAGGGAGATGAGCCTCTTATCGATCCCAATACCATTGATGGTTTGTGTAGTGTGCTTGACGATAGGATAGAAATTGCCTCGGCTTGCTATCCTATAGCAAAAATGGAGGATTTGTTGAGCCCGAGTATTGTAAAAGTAGTAATCGGAGAAAAAAATCAAGCCTTGTATTTTAGTAGGTCTCCTATTCCGCACATTCGCGACCAAAATATAGACCATTGGCTTAAGCATAATGTCTTTTACAAACACCTAGGAATATACGCATATCGTGTTGATATCTTAGAAAAACTAGGAAAATATCCGATGGCGAAATTGGAGTCGCAAGAAAAACTTGAACAGCTCAGGTGGTTGTCTAATGGTTTTAAAATTAATATGGTAGAAGCTACTAGTGAGGGTTTCGGTATTGACACAGAACAAGATTTCGAACGTTTGAAACAATTTTTAGACAAAAAATAGCGTATTAGCATTATATCATTAAAATAAACCAATTTATGCAGCGATTCACCATCCTTTGGGCTGACGACGAAATAGAACTTCTCAAACCATACATAGTTTTTCTTGAAAATAAAGGATACGACGTAACCCCGGTACCCAGTGGAGCCGACGCCTTAGATTTGGTTGAAAAAAACAATTACGACATTATTTTTCTTGATGAAATGATGGCGGGTATGACTGGATTGGATACTTTGGTGCAAATCAAAAAGATAAAGCCGACTATCCCGGTAGTGATGATTACCAAGTCCGAGGAAGAACGGATAATGGAAGAGGCGATTGGTTCTAAAATTGCAGATTATTTGATTAAACCTATCAACCCGAATCAAATTTTACTCTCTATTAAAAAATTACTAGATAACAAAAGACTTGTTTCTGAGAAAACAAACTCAAGCTACATGCAAGATTTTAGAGCTTTGAGTATGCAATACAACGACGTACTAGACTTTAATGAATGGTCTGAAATTTACAAGAAACTGGTTTTTTGGGAGTTAGAAATTGATCGTTCTTCTGATAAATCTATGGAGGAGGTTTATCAAATGCAAAAGGCAGAGGCAAATGCACGTTTTTCGGATTTTATTGAGGATAATTATGCCAGTTGGATGACCGATCCAAACGTAAAGAAACCTGTAATGTCGCATAATCTTTTAAAAACTAAAGTATTTCCGTTGGTAAACAGTGATTCACCATTGTTTTTTATTTTGATTGATAATTTTCGACTTGATCAATGGAAAATAATGGAGGATATTATTGGAGAATATTTCACTATTGAATCAGACGAGACTTATTTTTCCATTTTGCCTACTGCCACTTCATACGCAAGAAATTCGATTTTTTCTGGCCTTACACCACTTGAAATGTCAAAGCAACATGCTGATATTTGGGTTAACGATGAGGGGGATAATGAGGATGGTTTAAATAGAAACGAGGATGAGTTTTTGAGAAGACAACTGAAAAAGAACAATTTAAATTATAAATTCTCCTATCATAAAATTCTAAACAACGGGCAGGCGAAGTCTTTGGTTGATAATTTCAACAATCTTATGAAAGACGACTTGGTTGTGGTGGTTTACAATTTTATCGATATGCTTTCTCATGCCAGAACAGATATGGCAGTTATAAAGGAATTGGCTCCTGACGAGGCAGCTTACAGATCTATTACTAAGTCTTGGGTTCAACACTCGCCAATGTTAGATTTCCTAAAGTTAATCGCTTCTAAAAATGGTAGACTCGTTATGACCACAGACCATGGCATGGTGAAGGTTAAAAATGCCAAGAGAATAGTGGGTGACCGCAATGTAAATACCAATTTAAGATACAAACAAGGGCGTAATCTTAACTTAGATGACAAACGTGACTTTGTAATAGAAGTCAGAAAACCTGAAACGTACAAATTACCAAGTCCGAATTTATCGACTTCGTATTTTTTTGCCACATGCGATTGTTTCTTTGCTTATCCAAACAATTACAATCACTATGTAAGTCATTACAAAGATACTTTTCAACATGGTGGTGTTTCTTTAGAAGAGGTTATAATTCCGTTTGCTGTATTGAAAGCCAAGTAAATATGAAGAGAATTTTAATTTTGTTGCTTTTGTCAACCAAGCTCTTTGCTCAGGAAGAGGCAAATGATGTTATTTATAGAGGTTTTTACAATATTTCCTTTTTGGTTCAAAGTCCTGTAGGGCAATTTAAGGAGGCCATTTCTTCCGTGTTTGCAAAGCCAAATAGCACAGGTTTGTCCTTTTCTTATCTGACTAATCCCAGAAAAAAGGCTGGTGAGCTAAGTACCTTGCTTTTAGGTGGAGAGGTTGGCTTTGTTGGAGCTCGCCAAAATAATTTCTTTCAGCCTGCCACCTCTGGAGATTTCTATATGAATCATCGCCAAGCTTGGGCTAATTTAAGGTTTAGGTATTTACCCAATTTAGTCATCAAAAAGGTTATACCTTATATAGATGGCGGTATAGGCCCGAGGTTATACTATTCAAAAATGATGGAAAACTTAGGTAATGAGGAGATTTATAAAATCTATGGTTTCAATGCTACAACTTTAAATTATAACCTAGAAACAGGTGCTTCATATAAAATATCGGGTCAAAAAAGACCATTTTCATATTTAGAAGTTGGATTTGGGTATTTACAATCAAACTCTGTTAAAGTTCTCGATAGAAATAGGGTTGGTTTTGAGAGTAATTTTGATGTGATAGATACTAAGAAATCAGTTAGACCTAGCAATATTTACTTCAAAGTAGGTATTACGAGTTACCTGTGAGGTCGTTAATTATGCCTCCGTCGCAGTACAATGTTCTTCGCGGAAAACGTTCAATCAAGCCTAATTCGTGAGTAGCCATGAGAACTGCCGTTTCCGAAAACTCATTGATTTTAAAAAATAATTTTAGAATTTCTACAGATTTTTCGGGATCTAGGTTGCCTGTAGGCTCATCTGCCAATAATATTTGGGGATGATTCAGAAGTGCTCTGGCTATGGCTATTCTTTGTTGTTCACCACCCGATAGCTGGTGTGGATGCTTTTTTAAAACATCTGGTAAACCCACTAATTCAAGCACCTCAACAATCCTATCGTCAATTTTCATTTTATCATCCCAACCCATGGCTTCCATAAAAAACCTGAGGTTCTGAAGCACATTGCGGTCAGGCAAAAGTTGGAAATCTTGAAAAATGATACCTATTTTTCTACGCAAAAACGGAATTTCCTTGTATCTGATGTTTTCAAGTGCAAAGCCAGCTACTTTTCCTGAACCTTTTTCTAGCCAAAGGTCTGCGTAAAGTGTTTTCAGTAGAGAGCTTTTGCCACTGCCGGTTTTGCCAATTAGATAAACAAACTCTCCTTTGTTTATGGAGAAATTTACATCAGAAAGTATGAGATTTTCTTTCTGGTAAATAAATGCATTAGAAAGTGAAATTACAGCTTCGCTCATGGTAAATAAAAAAAGGCGGAAAAAACTTTCCGCCTAAATTAAATATTATTTGTTAACCTTGGCGTGATCCGACAAGAATTTTGCAAGGCCACTGTCTGTCAAAGGGTGGTTTAAAAGTGCAAGAATGGCCGAAAGTGGACCGGTCATTACATCTGCACCAATTTTGGCACAACCCAAAATATGCATCGGATGTCTTACTGAGGCAGCCAAGATTTGGGTTTCATATCCGTAGTTATCATAAATGGTTCTTATTTCTTCAATCAAACCTAGTCCATCTGTGCTGATGTCGTCTAGTCTGCCAACAAAAGGAGATACATAAGTAGCACCTGCTTTTGCTGCCAACAATGCTTGGCCCGCGGAAAACACTAAAGTGCAGTTAGTTCTTATTCCTCTTTCAGAAAAATATTTGATGGCTTTTATACCGTCTTTTATCATTGGTATTTTTACAACTATCTGGTCATCAATTTTAACGAGTTCCTCTCCCTCTCGAATCATACCTTCGTAGTCAGTAGAAATAACCTCTGCACTCACGTCGCCATCTACAATTTCGCAAATTGCTTTGTAATGTTTTCTTACGTTTTCTTCTCCGCCAATTCCTTCCTTTGCCATAAGAGAAGGATTAGTAGTTACACCGTCCAAAATACCTAAATCCTGAGCCTCTTTGATTTCTGAAAGGCTTGCTGTGTCAATAAAAAACTTCATGATATAAAATTTGATTGAAAAACGGAGAAAAAAAATGGCAAATTCACCGCTACAACCACCTACCCTTGCTACCTTCCGGTCCTGGGGGATTCAGCAGGAGCTGGTAATTTGCCGTCACAAAAGTACGAATTTTCTTTGGTTTGACAAATGACAAGCCAAATATTTGGATATTTTTTTATTCCTGCTCACAATCAGATTCTTTTTTTTGCTTTGTAAGTTAAAATGTAATTACTTCGGCCTTTTAACATTTTCCATAATGAAATACGTATATTATTTTTTGATGTTGATGTTCTTATGTTTCGCTGCAGTGCAGTTCAACGACCCTGATCCATTGCTTTGGATACCTACTTATTTGTTTCCGATTTATCTTTTGTTTCAAAGATCTAAGGGAAATCTCTCAGGGAGTACCTTGTTGTTGGTGGGAATCCCTTATTTGTTTTGGGCCATTAACCAGTTTCCACCAGAGTGGGAGGGGGTGATGCTCAATACCATGGGAATGAAAACCATCAATATAGAGCTTGGTAGAGAATCTTTAGGGCTTGGATTTACGGCCTTGGTTTTGTTTTTGGTTTCTTTTTTGAAAAAGTAGGCCGTTTTGCCTTACAGAATGTTTGATTTGAGGATTGGGTAGAAGAATTCAATACTGAAATGATTAAAACTAAAATTCGATTCTACTTGTTTCTCTATCATTTGTGAGCGATTATTTTCGCCGCAGTAAATCTGTTTTTTTTGAAAAAGATATAATGGCCGATATAAAATTTGACTACAAAGATATAATTTCCCGACTGCCAAGTGAGCCGGGTATATACAAATATTTTGATGAGGAGGGAACCATTATTTACGTAGGCAAGGCAAAAAGCTTAAAAAATAGAGTAAGTAGCTATTTTTATAACTTTGATAGAGTTGATAGGAAAACACGTAGGCTGATTTTAAATATTCATAGACTAGAGTACACGGTTGTTCCTACCGAATATGATGCTCTTTTGCTTGAAAATACACTAATAAAAGAACATCAACCGAAGTATAATATTCTCTTAAGAGATGATAAAACCTACCCTTATGTTTGTATAACTAATGAGCGTTTTCCAAGAGTTGTAACTACCAGACGAATTGAAGATAGGGGTAGAGGCAAACTCTATGGTCCTTATGTCAACGCCAAGGCTATGTATGCTTTGCTCGACATGTTCACAAGTTTGTTTACAATCCGTACGTGCAAGTATAACCTCAGTGAAGAAAATGTCTGGGCAAAGAAATATAAAATCTGTCTAGAATATCATATTGGCAACTGTAAAGGGCCTTGCGAGAACTTACAGTCAGAGGTTGATTATTTGAAAGAAATAGACCAAATTCATCAAATCCTAAAAGGTAATCTTTCACCAGCAAAAAAGTATTTTCAAGAAAAAATGAGTGATTCAGCCAACAAAATGGCTTTTGAAGAAGCTCACCAATATAAACTGAAGCTGGAGTTTTTAGAAAATTACCAGTCCAAAGCCACAGTTGTTACACCCACTATTCAAGATGCAGACGTTTTTACTATTCAATCTGATGAAACGGCCGGTTATGTGAATTATCTGAAAGTGGTGAATGGCACCATTATCAGAGCCCAAACTTTAGAAGTCAAAAAGCGGCTTGACGAAACGGACGAGGAGATTTTGGGAATTGTGATTTTTGATTTGAGGCATAAATATGATAGTGAGGCCAGGGAAATCATTAGCAACATCAACCCCGATATTGACTTTAAGGCTCATATTATCATTCCGCAAATAGGCGACAAAAAGAAGTTAATAGAAATGTCGCTTCGGAATATCATGTATTTTAGACACGATAAGGCCGAGAGAGATGCAGCCGCAGCAAGTGGCACGAGCAATAAACGAGACCGTGTTTTAATAAAGCTAAAGCAAGATTTGCAGCTAAAAACGCTTCCTCGGCACATTGAGTGTTTTGATAATTCCAATATCCAAGGCACCAACCCTGTGTCAGCGATGGTGTGTTTTATGAACGGACAACCATCCACCAGAGATTACAGACATTATATTCCTAAAACTGTAATTGGACCAGACGATTTTGCGACAATGAATGAGGTAGTTGGTAGAAGGTATGCCCGATTGATGGAAGAAAAGGCTGATTTGCCCGATTTGATAATCATTGATGGAGGCAAAGGACAACTTTCTGCCGCTTGTGATGCTCTTAAATCGTTGGGATTGTATGGGCAGGTTCCGATAATCGGAATTGCTAAACGACTAGAAGAAATATATTTCCCAGAGGATACGCTCCCTATTTATATTGACAAAAAATCTGAATCACTGAAGTTGATCCAAAGGTGTAGAGACGAAGCCCACCGATTTGGTATTACGCATCATAGAAACAGACGGAGTAAAAACTTCCTTATCAGCAGTTTAGAGTCTGCTCCTGGCATTGGCAAAAACACGGCTACCAAGGTTTTGAATCATTTTAAGTCAATACCAAATATCAAAAACGCTCCTGATGAGGAACTCATAACGCTTTTAGGAAAAGACAAAGCCCGTAGAATTAAGGAGTTTTTAGAAAAGGAAAGTTAGGGTATTATTTTAGAAGTTTTATGATGATAGTTCCATTGCCACCACGAGAGCCGAGCATGGAATTGCTGCCGTACTTTACAAGTCCGATTTCGACTATATTGTTGGTTTCAACATAATCTAAAGCATTGATTACTTCAGCCTTACCATAATAAATCATTTTGTTTATCAATAATGAAGGTGTATTATCCTCGTTTTGGTTAAAGGCTACATTTGTACTCATGCCAGCTATAGAGATTGAATTCTCTCCAGTTTCTGGGTCATAGCCAACTCGTAAACCGGGCACACGTCTAAGTAGCGTATAAATATCAGCATTTTTTTCGAGTTCAGTTGGTCGAAAAACAACATCGGGTTTCATGAAATAATCATCATTGGCATCTTTTGCTGCTTGGTTTTTTACGAAGCCAATGTTTTGGATTTCATTATTTTGTGTAACTGCTGCTGTAGAATCAATTCCTTTGTTTTCAAAAACCAATTCTATCATAGGACTAACGGCTTCTGTTGGCGTTTCACTAGGAACTTCGTAGTTTTCTGGCAGTGCAGAGGAGAGTCCTTCGTTACCCCAATGGTAATGAAAAGTGATACCGTTGGGTACTGAAATAAATCCATTGTTGCTAAAAATAGCATATTGGTTTGGAAAGTCTATTTTAGAAAAAGCATAGGTATAATCCGTGAATGGATTTTTAAAGTAATTAAGAACGTTTTTGTTAAAGACCAAAAGAGGCAAATCAGAATAAATTAGATGTCTTTTGCTAAGTGAATCATACTTATAAATGGTAGAGTCGGTCGTTTTTATTAATCTACCTTCTAATACCTCACGTTCTACTGTTGTTTTTCCCAAATGGACATCTACCATACTTTTAATCTTAAATACTTCGAATTTTTCGCCAAGCATATTTCCGTTGGCTAACGAATGCAAAAACCAGTTTGATGTTGAATGAAATGCCTTGAGTATTCTTTTAAGTTGCATCGCTCTTTCTTTTTCATCATCAGAAAGGTCGTCTTCAAAATATTTGGACGCTGAGTAATTTGTTTTGACTTCATCAGAACTGAATTCATAAAGGTCCACATGGATTTTATATCCGAGTGCTTTATTTCTAACAACAAACGTCTCGCGAGAATTAGCCAGGACCATTTTGTTTGTAGGGTCCATTTTAAGTTGAATATTATCTCTGTTTTCTATGGTACATTCTCTGCTAAACTGATTTTCGCCCAAAAGGCCACTTCTGAATATCTTCCACTTTTTCCACCAATATTTATCCTGCTTTGCTGTTATAACAAGCTCGCCTAACTGATTGCCAATGAGTTTAATGCTCAAAAATTTTGGAATATTATATTTGGTAAACTTTTGTTTTTGGGTGTTAAAACCGACCATAGAAATCACAAGCTCAAAGTCAATTTTTGAACCTGGCAATAAAAGCGTAAACCGTCCAAGTGAATCTGTCTGAGTAAATATTGAAGTAGAATTGATGTACACATTTACAAATTCCAGAGGGATGTTTTTCTCATCTACAATTTTCCCCGTTATCTTGAATGCAGCAGATTGGCCGTGAACATTAAACGCCAAAAGTAAAATGAAAAATAAGTTGAGATAGAATCTGATAGGTTTACGCATAGTTTATTTAGTTTTGAAAACTAAAACTATCAGGCCAATCATCAAGGATATGATAAGCCCGAAAAAGACATTTTTGATTATTTTAGGCTTAAATTCTTTATCCAAAATCTTGCCTTTCGTATTAAAAATGAATTGATATAGTCCTTTCTGACCATAAATCTTGCCATTTTTAAGAAAGCCAACTTTGTCGTATTTTGGCTCAACAATTACTTGACCTTGAGCATTTATTAATCCATAGCTTTGTTTTTTCAAGGCAAGGAAGTACTGCTCAGCGTACAAATCGGCAATTTGGTCATGAAATTGATTATACTATAAAATTATAAATAAAATTGAAATAATTATAGTTTATAGGATTAGAATTTAATTTGTTTCTGGATTTCTTTTTTTTCATTTTTGCAAAAAAGCTCGTTCAAAAAAAGCCCCAGAAATATTCTGAGGCCAGTTTGAATTCGTTAACTTGTTTATCTTTAATGCATTAATTTCAAATCTTTTTGTTGGAAACCTTGGTCTCACTCAATCAAATGACCACAAAACTGTGCAGTATTGTCTAATATTTTGCCTCCTTTTCTGAAGCCTAATCCACAGGCTTCTCCTACATAAAAAACACCGGCCTGATAGTAATTTCCCCGGTCATCCATCGGGAAATCGATGAATTCTTGGTAGATTTTCTTTTGTTCGGCATATTCTCCACTTGAAAATGTAACGGTCTCGTTTCTGCCATTAATAATTCTAACATTGGCTCCTTCTCGGCCAAACATCACTTTTTCTATACAATTTTTGCCAGAAATGGGGCTAGACTTTGTTTGGAGGAGTAGGGGATGATTCGGGAATAAATCCCAGAGTACTTTTAAGATACCTTTGGACTGAAAAAGCATCGTGTAAGCTGGATTAAGCACAATGGCTTTTCTGTCCATACAAATATCCGTTATTATCTTGCAAAGTTCGGGTTCGTCCCAGGCTATAAACTCCCAAGGAATCAGCTTAAACCAATAGTCGTATTTTGTAAAACTCCCATCTGCTAGGCTGTGCTTGAAAATTCCTTCATTTGGCGAAAAATCTACTTTTTCTATGTTTTCGAAAGCTACCTCAAAACCAGCATCTTTGGCTGCCTCGGCCAATATTTCCATGTTGGTGTCGTCTTCAGGAAAACCGGCCATGGTACTTATCAATAAAGAGGGGTGAAATTCTGGATTTTCTTCTCTCAAAGACTCAAAAGCCCCGACCAAACTTTCATATAAAGTATTGAATTGCAGTGAGTCATCAAAACCATTGGATTTTAGCGATGCCCACTGAATAATGGCCGTTTCGGGTATGCAGGTAGCGGTATCGGCATTAAATTCTATAAGTTTAATGGGCTTACCGTCAATTCCTCCAGCCAAATCAAAACGTCCGTAGAGATGCCAACCTTTATCATTTTCCCAACTGAACTTTATCAATGGAACTAAGTTGGACGGAATGCCCAATTCGTCATACAAATCGTGTTTAATGACATACTCAGCAGCTTTTATAAACATTTCATAAAGCTCATTGCCGGCTTTGTAGTAAGATTCGGCGGTATTTTCTGTTACCACCACCATGTCGTTGGTTACGTATGGAAGCGTGTCTTCGCCCAACATCCATTTCCAGCCTTCTTCGTTTAAGGTTTGAAGCGGCGACTTTTCAAGAGATTTTAACTTTATCATCCTCCAAAACCCGACCCTGACCTACTTCTACTTCCAAAAAATCCACTTCTACTGCTACTTGGGCGTGTTACTGATGTTCTTGATCTGCTGATGTTTCTATTCACTTCAGATGATTTTGCGAAAGTCTCAGGATTTGAATAATACCTGCCCATATCCGCTGAGTTTTTTACACCACCATTTGGCACAAAACCTGAGCCGCTGTTGTTCTGACGGAAATCTGGTCTGTAAAAACCATAATTTGGACTCATCGTTCTACCCAAGAAATAGCCCATGCCACCATAAAGGAGTACGTTAGAAAGGCCATTGTTATGCCCAACGGTGTTTTGGTTTCGGGTTATCTCTTCATCAATTAACTTTTTAGATTGCTCCTTAGTGAGCGTTTCTACTCTTCCATCCAAATAAGTCACGATGGCTTTTGAACTATCGGCAGGTACCGCAATTTCCTCGGTTATCTTAAACTCGCCCTTCGAAGTTTCTTTTATGTAAGTTCTTACGCCTTGGGTGTAAACCTCCGTTTGTTCGTAATCGCCCTCAGTGCTTTCGGAAGAAGAGCAGCCATAAAGGCCTGCACTTAGAATAAGCATGCTCAGAGAGCCGCTTATGGTAATGTCTTTTACTTTTTTTAAAAACGTATTTGATTTTACCGGTGTCATTTTTGTTTTTTTTCTCAAATATTCAAAAACTATCTGAAACTTTCCAACCTATTCGTGAGGAATGAATAAAATTGCCTTACAAATGGATAATTTAAATGTTTTGTAGCGAGATTTTAAAATAATAAAGCAAATATTTGGAAAACAACGTATTGAATAATATTTTTGTACGTATAAATTTTAAAGCAATAATGGATACCAAAATCACATTAAGTTTTGACCAAAATGTTATTGAGAAAGCCAAAGATTTTGCGGCATCTCAGGGTATAAGTTTGAGTAGGCTTACAGAGTTTTTGTATGAGAAAATAACCTCAGCACCAAAGGCTTATGCCTCTTTAGAGGATATTCCGATTGCCGATTTTGTAAGTATGGTGGCAGAGAAAGAAGTTAGTTACAAAACGATGGCGAAAAGCTCTAAGTCCATGAAAAAAGAGTATTACGAGTCAAGGAAATGAAAGTATTTCTCGACGCCAACGTACTGGTTTCTGTACTAAACCACGAAATGCCAATATTTACCTATTCTGCACGTGTGATGAGTTTGCCTCAGTTTCAGTCAAATTATCAGTTGTTTACTTCGCCAATTTGCTTAGCTATAGCATACTATTTTGCAGAAAAGAAATGTGGAAGCAAAAGAGCCATCGAAAAAATACAAATCATTTCAAGTCAAATTGAAGTCACCTCTATTGGTCAAGAAGTGGTGTTTTTGGTGAATAATAACAAGAAAATCAATGATTACGAGGATGGTCTTCAATATTATTCTGCCAAACAAGCTGGATGTCAAATGATTATTACAGAAAATGTAAAGGATTTTTACTTTTCAGAAATACCGGTGCATACTTCTAAGGACTTTATTTTGAACGTGTTGTGATTTTTTGAAAGAACACGGATTTGATGGATTGGACACGGATGCTGGCTCAACATTTTTTTAGATGTTCACAATGTTCGGGTCTTCTTCGTTCTGTGCTAATACGCCAACCAGCCAAAGATTCTTCACAAAAACAAATCTAGGAAATATCATTTTTTAGCTTAATCTGCAATGATATTTAATGCAGCACTAGCTTAGAAACAACCGATTGGTATTTAAAGACTGAAAATCAAGCCATCTCTTATTCAACAATATTTGGTTTTGAAGAGGATTTAGAAGTATCCAAAACTTCTATTCCCACCAATTGACCATCAACCGGGTAATCAAGAGCTACTCCTTCCTTTTTCATATCAGACTCATCAATAGGCAGATCTATTAATTTTATGTACAAAATATCTATTTCTTTATCATATTCTATTTTCATAAGTATTTTTATATTTTAGAAGTCCTAGAAACAGTTTTGATCAAATTAGGATTTTTATTTGAATTTGCAAAAAAACAAAGGCTCTAATCTCCCTTTCATAAGTTATGGAAAATACTATATTCCTAACAAAAAAAATCCCCAGCCTCTCAGCCAGGGATTCTCTTTAAAAACAAACCCAGAAAAATTACTTTCCAGCTTGCTCTGCAATGATATTTAATGCAGCACCAGCTTTGAACCAGCCGATTTGAGCATCGTTATAGGTATGATTAACAACGATTTCGTCTTTAGAACCGTCAGCGTGGTTTGCCACCACTGTCAACGGTTTACCTGGAGCGAAGGTTGTCAATCCTAAAATATCGATATTGTCGTCTTCTTTGATTTTGTCATAATCTGCAGGATTGGCAAATGTCAAGCCCAACATACCTTGTTTTTTAAGGTTAGTCTCGTGAATACGTGCAAAAGACTTCACAAGGATAGCTCTTACGCCCAAATGACGTGGCTCCATAGCCGCATGCTCTCTTGATGAGCCTTCGCCATAGTTTTCGTCACCTACTACTATCGAACCTATTCCAGCAGCTTTGTATGCTCTTTGTACCGTTGGTACTTCGCCATATTCACCCGTCAATTGGTTTTTAACCTTGTTTGTTGCTTCATTTGCAAAATTAACAGCTCCAATCAAAAGGTTATTGGAGATATTGTCCAAGTGTCCACGGAACTTCAACCACGGGCCAGCCATAGAGATATGGTCAGTAGTACATTTACCTTTAGCCTTTATTAAAAGCTTTAAGCCTTTAAGGTCAGTGCCTTCCCATTTGGCAAACGGATCCAATAACTGCAATCTGTCAGATTTCGGACTAACTTTCACTTTAACGTTTTTTCCGCTTCGAGCTGGTTTTTGATAACCTGCATCCAAAACATCAAAGCCCAAGGGTGGCAATTCGATGCCTAAAGGCGGATCCAATCTTACTTGTTCGCCTTTTTCGTTGGTCAAGGTATCCTTGGCAGGGTTGAAAGTCAAATCCCCAGCTATGGCAAATGCTGTCACTATTTCTGGTGATGCCACAAATGCGTGTGTATTTGGGTTACCGTCTGCTCTTTTGGCAAAGTTACGGTTGAATGAAGTGATGATAGAGTTTCTTTCGCCTTTTTCAGCACCATGACGTGCCCACTGACCGATACATGGTCCACAAGCGTTGGCCAAAACCACGCCACCTATTTTTCCAAAAGTAGCCAATAAGCCATCTCTTTCTGCTGTAAATCTTACCAACTCAGATCCTGGAGTGATGGTAAATTCTGATTTTGCTTTAATATTTTTTTCAGCAGCTTGGTTAGCTATAGATGCCGCTCTTGTCATGTCTTCATAAGAAGAGTTGGTACAAGAACCAATCAGACCTACCTCCAGTTTTGCTGGCCAATTGTTTTTCTTAACAGCGGCAGCAAATTTTGAAAGTGGCCAAGCCAAATCTGGTGTGAAAGGACCATTGATTCTTGGCTCCAATTTTGACAAGTTAATTTCTATAACTTGATCATAGTAAGTCTCAGGATTGTCGATACACTCTTGATCTGGTCTCAAATAATCTTTTATTCTTCCAGCGGCTATGGCTACGTTTCTTCGGCCAGTTGCAGTTAGATATTTCGCTATTTTTTTGTCAAATCCAAAAACTGACGTCGTTGCACCGATTTCGGCACCCATGTTACAAATAGTTCCTTTACCAGTAGCCGAAAGTTTATCAGCACCTGTTCCGAAGTATTCCACGATAGCACCAGTACCGCCTTTTACGGTTAGTCTACCCGCTACTTCAAGAATTACGTCTTTTGCAGATGCCCAACCTTTTAATGACCCCGTTAATTTAACACCGATTAATTTTGGCATTTTAAGTTCCCAAGGTAAGCCCGCCATAACGTCGCACGCATCAGCACCACCCACACCGATGGCGATCATACCTAATCCACCCGCATTTGGCGTGTGGGAGTCAGTACCAATCATCATTCCACCTGGGAATGCGTAGTTTTCTAGAACTACTTGGTGAATGATACCCGCACCAGGTTTCCAGAAACCTAAACCATATTTATTTGAAACAGAAGAAAGGAAGTCGTAAACTTCTTTATTTGATTCGTTGGCGATTTTTAAATCTTCAGTAGCACCTACTTTGGCTTGAATCAAGTGGTCGCAGTGTACAGTAGAAGGTACAGCTACTTTCTCTCTTTGTGCTTGCATAAATTGTAAAAGTGCCATCTGTGCCGTTGCATCTTGCATAGCCACTCGGTCCGGGGCAAAGTCAACATAGTCGGTACCTCTTTCAAAAGGCTTTCCTCCCAAGTTGTCCCACAAGTGTGAATACAAAATTTTCTCGGCTAAGGTCATTGGTCTTCCCAATAACTTTTTGGCGGCTTCTACTCTCTCAGGCATGCGAGCGTATGCAGCTTTTATCATGTCCAAATCAAATACTTTCATCAGTATATAAATTTTAAAATTGAATTTTAATTCGTCAAAAATACAAATTGATTTTTAATTCGAAATAGGATTTTTTTTATTTATTTCAAACAAAACTCCTTTTTGAAAGTTATAATATCCGTAAAGTTCTGAAAATGAAAAGGTTGATGTTTTTTTCTAAAATAGGGTTGTGGAGGAAAAAAAAATGGAAATAGGAAAAGTTAGGAGTTGATATGCTTTTTTTTCAAAAAGTGTTTTCTGTAAAAACTGATAAATAGTAATATTTCAAGATTTCAAGGCTAAGTTTGTCCTTGACTATTTATTATCCATTTATGGTATTTAAATGTCTTTTTTTGCCTGAAAGTTTTCAAATTTGAGTATCGTGAAGACCGATTAAAGAAAAAAATTTTCTTTTAATGGCTTTATTGTACTTATTTTGCTGATTAAATACGTATTTCATTTCAAAGGTCTATATATGTCTAAAAACCTCGTCATTGTTGAGTCCCCAGCTAAAGCCAAAACCATTGAAGGTTATTTGGGAAGCGATTTTATTGTTAAATCGAGTTTTGGTCATATTCGGGATTTGCCAGAAAAGGAGCTTGGAGTTGATGTGGAGAAGGAATTTCAACCTTCCTATCAGATTTCAGCCGATAAGGTAAAAGTTGTAAATGAACTAAAAAAACTAGCCGCCGGTAAAGAAGTATGGCTAGCAACCGATGATGACCGGGAGGGAGAAGCCATTTCTTGGCACTTAAAAGAAGCCCTTGGTTTAGGTGATGACACCAAAAGGATTGTCTTTAGAGAAATTACTAAGAATGCGATAAACAAGGCAATCGAAATCCCGAGAACAATCGATATAGACCTAGTGAATGCACAGCAGGCTAGACGAATATTAGATAGGTTAGTGGGGTTTCAACTTTCGCCTGTACTTTGGAAAAAAATCAGAGCTGGAGATAGGAAGAATTTATCAGCTGGACGAGTGCAGTCCGTTACGGTTAGAATAGTTGTAGAAAGAGAGCGTGAAATTGAGACTTTTGATTCCAAATCATCTTTTAAAGTCGTTGCTCATTTTTTGGTAGAAAAAAATAAAGTACTTTCGGCTGAATTGAGCAAGAATTTTGAGAAAGAAACAGATGCTGAAAAGTTTTTACAAGATTGCTTACCAGCAGTTTATGCCATTGCAGGCTTGGAGGTTAAACCAACTACCAAAAGCCCAGCGGCACCTTTTACGACTTCTACCTTGCAGCAGGAAGCATCAAGGAAATTGGGTTTCTCTGTTTTGCAAACCATGACTTTAGCTCAGAAACTTTATGAATCGGGTAAAATTTCCTACATGAGAACGGACTCTACAAGTCTCTCAGGCGAAGCCATGGAAAATGCCAAGAATCAGATAATTAATGCCTACGGTGAGAAATTCTCGAAACCAAGGGTGTTCAAAACCAAAGATAAGTCAGCTCAAGAAGCTCACGAGGCCATAAGACCCACCGATTTTGCAGTAACTGATGCTGGTGCTGAAAGAAACGAGAAACGTTTATATGATTTGATATGGAAAAGGGCTATTGCGTCACAAATGGCGGAAGCAATTATCGAAAGAACCATTGCTAAGATTTCCATCTCTACCAGACCCGAAGAACTTACGGCCTCAGGTGAGGTAATAAAATTTGAAGGTTTCTTAAAAGTATATCTTGAATCATCCGACGACGAGGACGAAGAAAACAAAGATATGTTGCCACCACTTTCGGTTGGTCAGAGTTTGAACCTCATCCACATGAAAGCTACAGAGCGTTTTACAAGACCCCCAGCGAGATATACGGAAGCAAGTTTGGTGAAAAAATTGGAAGAATTGGGCATTGGACGTCCTTCTACTTATGCACCGACCATTTCTACCGTTATTCGTAGAGAATATGTGGTGAAAGAAGATAGAGCAGGTTTTCAACGAGATTTCAAAGAGTTTTTGTTAAAAGATGGTGAAATAAATAGTACTGTAGGTTCGGAAAATTACGGAACAGAGAAATCGAAATTGTTTCCAACCAATTTGGGAATAATTGTCAATGATTATCTGGTAGAGAACTTTGAGGATGTCTTGAATTACAAATTCACGGCGAAAGTTGAGAATGAGTTTGATGAAGTAGCTGAAGGAAAAGTGCCTTGGCAAAAAATGATTGCTAATTTTTATAATGATTTTCATACCAAAATAGAAGAGGCAACTGGTGAAAACGGTGCAAAAGCTGCAGGTTCTTATGAACTCGGCATCGACCCAGACTCGGGCAAAAAGGTATTTGCTAAAATTGGTCGGTATGGGCCATATTTACAAGTTGGCGAAGCTACTGATGAAGACAAACCGGCTTTTGTTGCTATCAAAAAAGGTACAATGATAGCTAGTATGACTTTTGAAGAAGCCCTTGCTATTTTACAGGGCCCAAAATTACCATTGGAGCTTGGTTTGTATGAAGGAAACGCCATTGTGGTAAACGAAGGTCGTTATGGTCCGTATGTTTTGTACAATGGAAAATATATAAATCTTGATAAAAGTGAGGATCCTTTGTCGGTTACAAAGGAGCGTGCAATCGAAATAATAGAAGCTCGTTTGAGTGGTTCTGATAACTCGCTTCCACGTGATATGGCTGAGTATGAAGGTCAGGCTGTGATTATAAACAAGGGTCGTTTTGGTCCATATATTAAACACGGAGCCGTTTACTATAACATTGGTAAAACAGAAGATCCGTTAACCATTGATGACAAGAGGGTGGCTGAAATCATTACAGAACAAAAAGAAGCTGCAGCCAAAAAAATCATCAGAGAATATCCAGAAAACGATAAAGTGAAGGTATTGAATGGTAGATATGGCCCGTATATTCAGATTGGAAAACGAAACGTGAAAATACCAAAAGGCACTGTTCCTGAGGAACTTACACTTGAAGATTGTCTTAAGCTAGCAGAAGCCTAATAGATTTTAGAAAATATTAAAGCACTGGAATTCAGTGCTTTTTTTATGACTTTTTTACATGTTTTGAATCAAATTTCTATTTATAGGTTTTGACTTTAATGAATAATCAATTTGGTTTTCAGATGACCGAAGCGAAAAACTCAGTAACATTCAAAAAGGTAAAGTGAATAGAAAAGAAATCTCTGTGAAACCTTCAGTAAAAATACAATTATGAAAAAGAAATTAGTAGTACTAACCGGAGCAGGCATGAGTGCCGAAAGTGGTCTCAAAACCTTTAGAGATACCAATGGATTGTGGGAAAATTACAAAATTGAGGACGTGGCAACTCCAGAAGGTTGGAATAAGAATCCACAAATTGTATTAGATTTTTATAATGAACGCAGAAAACAAGCCGCTCATGCTCAGCCCAACAGAGGACATAAGATATTGGCAGAAATGGAGGAGTATTTTGATGTTCAGATAGTTACACAAAATGTAGATGGTTTGCACGAAAAAGCCGGCTCGACAAATGTTTTGCACTTGCATGGCGAACTTTCAAAAGTTAGAAGTGTAAAAAACGAGGACTTGATTTATGAAATAGGAGCAAAATCAATAGAATTAGGTGAAACTGCTGAAGACGGAGGTCAACTTAGACCACATATTGTATGGTTTGGAGAAATGGTGCCTATGATAGAGATAGCTGCAGATATTTGCTTGAATGCTGAAATATTTATCGTAGTGGGTACTAGTTTGCAAGTTTATCCTGCCGCTGGTTTGGTCGGATATGTGGGTCATGAAGTACAAAAATATGTGGTTGATCCATCTTTGCCCAGTTATTCTTTTAGCACCAACAATGTAGAATTTATACAGAAAACTGCGGTTGAGGGACTGCAGGAGTTGAAGGAGAGGCTGTTAGGGAACGGATAGAAATGTTTTGGTTTATTGCCAATTAGCAGATTTTATTTTGAATTATAATGACTGAGATCCAAATTATTTGTTTAAACCCTGAAATATTTAAACCTTTTGATGAAATATTTTTTGACCTCAAATCTTCAAAAGTTAGGTTTCACTTCGTTTTTTACACTATTAAGTATGATTGTATGACTTTTCTAAGTGTACTTCATAAAAGTATTATCTCGTAAAGTAAACTAGAAGAGTCATTTTAAGCTTTTAAGAAACTTTACACACCTCACAAAAAAAGAGCCCCAAAATGGAGCTCTTTCTATATTTTTAAGCAATAAATCACTTAAGATGCTTGCAAAGTACCTCTCAATGCACGTGGGATTGTCACACTTGCTACTGGGTTAGCCTCTGAATCCAAGATAGTTAAATCAGGAAGTTCGATGGCTTTTACTTTGATAGCCTTTCCTAATCCAAGGTTTGTAACGTCTAAGTTCACAAAATTTGGAATAGCTTTAGCTGGACCTTTAACACGGAGTTTTCTCAATGTTTGAACCAATTTACCCCCTTGTTTTGCCCCGATTGCAGTTCCAGTCAATTTGATTGGAATGTAAGTAGTGATAATTTTTTCAGGAGTGATTTCCAACAAATCTACATGAACCAAAAGGTCATTTACTGGGTGGAATTGCTTGTCTTGAAGAATCGCAGTATACGATTTGCCATCAATCGTCAGTTTCACTTCATAAGCTTCTGTAGTGAAAATCAATGGACGGAACAGGTAGGCAGGTGCATAAAATGATACTTGCTCTTCTCCGCCATACAGAATACCAGGAACCATGCCTTCAGCACGTAATTCTTGAGCAGCCTGACGACCGAGATTCGCTCTTTTAAACCCTACAATCTCAGTTACTTTCATAATTAAAATGTAATTTGATGTTGATAATTTATAAATAATGAACTAATAGATCCGTTGTCTCTGATTCTTCCGATGGCATGTGCAAACAGCTCTGCAACCGAAATTACTTTTATTTTTGGGTTATCTTGCTTCAATGGAATAGAATCAGAAACAATAACTTCCTCAAATACCGAATTTGTTATATTGGAGTGGGCTTTATGGGATAAAACAGCATGAGTACAAATAGCTCTCACTGACTTAGCACCTTTCTCCATTATCAACTCAGCTGCTTTACAAATTGTTCCACCTGTGTCTATCATGTCGTCTACTAAAACCACGTTGGCGTCTTTTACATCACCAATTAATTGCATTCCAGATATTTCGTTCGCTTTCTTTCTTTGTTTGTCACAAATCACTATGTCCGCCTCAAAATAACTAGCAAACTTTCTTACTCTAGACACACCACCCACATCAGGCGAAGCAAAAATTAAATTTTCTATATTTTTAGTTTTCAAATAAGGTACAAAAACGGAAGTGCCTTCTAAGTGATCTACCGGAATATCGAAAAACCCTTGGATCTGTCCTGCGTGAAGGTCCAAGGTCATGATTCTGTCAGCACCAGCTGCTCTGAGCATATTTGCCACCAATTTGGCTCCTATCGCCACTCTTGGTCGGTCCTTGCGGTCTTGGCGAGCATATCCATAATAAGGAATGACAGCCACTACATAATGAGCAGAGGCTCTTCTTGCTGCGTCAATCATCAAGAGTAATTCCATTAAATTATCTGCATTCGGAAATGTGGCCTGACAAAGAAAAACGTCACATCCTCTTACAGATTCGTCAAAATTCACAGAAATTTCACTGTCAGCAAAACGCTGAATTGATATTTTTCCGAGTTCTTTTCCATAATAGTAGGCTACTTTGCTAGACAAGTATTTGGAATTGGTGCCTGAGAATATTTTTACTTCTGCCATTTTGATTTATTTCTCCGAAAAGTTCCGCAAAAGTACAAATAAATACTTCTCAATCATATTTTATTTCAAAAAAAAACTATTATTTTGCATCAGAATCTATAACAAAAAAAAAATCTTATGCAGTTGTCATTGATAGACGAGGTGCCAGAATTTACGAAAACCTATTTTGTGGGCGTCTATGCCGAAGCCTTGTATGATGAAAAAACTGATAAAATGAAACTCAAAACCATAAATGGACAACAAGTTCCAGAAGATTTGAAAGTTGCCATTTCAAGTAAATTTATTACGAAATTTCCTGAAGGAACTATTTATAAAGTTGATACTAAATTGGTGAATAAAAAGGGTAAGCGTCCATATTTTATTGCCAAACACGCCAAATCTGTTCAAAGAGCTATAGAATATTTCGATTACAATTTAAAGGTACAATACGGCTTTGACTATTATCAGAGGAAGTAATTAAAATATTACACTGAATAATGTAAAATACCTCTGTTCGGGTATTTCTGCAAAATATTGACTTAGCTTACTATTTCGGGGTACACCTCCAAACTCAATTATTGTTAGTTTATCACTGATAGTCCTGTAAATATGCGAAAATGGTGTTATTTCACCATAAATAAGTGTTTCTAACTGACCATTCTTTTCGATTTCGTTCAAAAAAGCTTTTAGGTATTGCGAATTTAGAGTAATTTTTTTCGTTTTCAGGTTTCCTGTTTTGGGTTCTAAGTATATGGCTTCTAGCCAGTTATCATCAAGTATTAATAAGTTTTTGTTTTGAATGCGTGCGTGTGCATGGAAGTATTTTATGGAGTTTAGTAGGGAGTTCGAGCACCCAATCAATTTGTTTGGAAAATAGTTTTGAAATATTGTAATTGTATTTTGAGGAACTCCAAATATTAAATATTCCGACCCGTATTTAAAAGTTTCAATTTCAAATTCGGCAAAATCAAGCTCTGGATATTGTATTTTTAGATAGTTGGCTGACAATTCTTCCATGTAAAAATCTTCAGGTATTGAGGAAAAACACGGAAAGTCAATAATTAAATTTATACTATTCCAGAAGTTTGCTTTAAGGAATTCATGATCCGTAAAGACCTTTTTAAGCTTTTCTTCTAATTTTTCAGTGCTGTTCACATAACCCAGATAGTAATCTTCAAGCCAAACAACGGTTTTGGATATTTTTTCTCGCAATAAAAACTTAAATCGAGTTTCCTGAACTTCCATCAATAAATCATAATTCTCAATACGCTCTACTGAAAATCTGTCGTCAATTACTTTGAAGATATTTGGTGCATCCATAGACAAATTTAGCTCCTAAAGGGATAAATCAAATCATTTATGGATTTAATATTTGAAAAAATCACTGGTTTTTGATGAATTGGCAGCCCCAAAAACTCATCCAAGTTCATCCATTTTAAATCAGTGATAATATTAAATTCAGGGTCGTTTCCAACTTTTACAATAAAACTATTGGATTTTACCCTGAAATATAACTCAATTGCATGTAAAGACCCCACTATTACTTGGTTGAAAAAACAAAATTGCTCAACTATGATTTCAAGGTTAGTTTCCTCTTGAAATTCTCTTTTTAGAGTTTCTCTAATGCTTTCGCCGTCTTCAACACCACCCCCAGGAAAGTTCCAAAAAATATTGTCCTTATTGAGTTTTTTATGGTTTACGAATAGATAATTCTCGCCATTTTCAAGAATTCCACATACTCGAATTCGAATCTTATTTCCGTAAATAGCTTTTATTTCTTCCGAATAATCCATTATTTCTTCCGTTCAGTCATAAATTTATCTTCATAAACCGAAATCCATTTTTCAACAGAAATTTTACTTACCAACTCACCAATTAGCTTAAAAGGTATATCATCTGGATTTTTAAATCTGATACAGCTTTTGCCCATATCTAATGTTTTTAAGTCAAGTTTGGTGTATTCGTCAATAAACCAAGTATAAAGCACCGGCATGGCATAAAGCCCAATATGATAAAATGCAACGAAATTTTTCTGAGATGCAATGTTGATAAAAGGTAATGGTAATTTTGTGTCGCAATGATAGCCTTTGGGGTATAAATCATGAGGAATTACATAGCCAATCATGCCGTAATTCAACATTTCCTCAAAACCGAAGGGAATATTTTGTTTGACGATTTCGCGTAATTTGTTTACCGAAAATTTATGGTTGTCGGCAATTTTCTCCATGTATTCCCCTAACTCTTTCGCTACACTTTTCACGGTTCTTTTTTAGCAATCAAGTTATAATTTCCTTTCCTTTTTGTAAGCTTTTCCATATTTGGCCTTTTTCTCGGCTTCTATATCCCTCCTTTTATTGACTTTTTTGTTTTTCTCTGCTTTTTCATGAAAAGCTTCACCAACGTCGATTTTTTTCTTCGGAGCCAATATTTTCATATCTATTTTTTCTATTTCAAAAGACATCAAACTATCGGATATTTCGAGATAAACGGGTGTTTCGCCAATCGGTACCTTGTAGTTCATGAGGGTTTCTATTTCCTCAAACGACTCTTGTTCTTTTTCCGAAACAAAACTTATGGATATTCCTTTTTCATTTCCTCTGCCCGTGCGGCCAATTCGGTGAATGTAGTCCTCTGCAATCTCTGGAATGTCCATGTTTATGACATGGCTTATTTTTGGGATATCCAAACCTCTTGAACCCAGGTCAGTTGCTATAAGCGTTCTCGTTTCTCCTTTTGTAAAGCTATCGAGTGCCTTAAATCTATAGTTTTGAGATTTGTTAGAATGTATCACATCTACACTTTCCACTTCTCGCATTTTTAATTCTTCAAAAATGGTGTCGGCGAGTAGTTTGTTCCCAACAAACACCAAGTTCTTGGTCATTTGGCTGTCATTTGCCAACAACAACTCTATGAAGTTTATTTTTGTGTTAAAGTTAGGAATAAAATACGCCCTTTGCTCAATGTTTTGGTGCGGAGTTCCTACTGCCACATCTTCTAAAATTTCTGGCGATTTAAAAGTTTCATCCAATAAATCTTCCACCTCTTCAGATATAGTGGCGGAGAAAAGAAGATTTTGGCGTCTTTCAGGAATTTTATCAAAAATTGTCTGGAGCTGTGGTCTGAATCCTAAATCCAGCATCATGTCAAACTCATCTATAACCAGTTTTTTGATATTTTTTACCTTGAGTGCACCACTCGCTGCTAAGTCAATAAATCGACCCGGAGTGGCTACTAGCAAATCGCATCCCTTAGATAATTCTAGTACTTGGGTCTTGATGTTCACTCCGCCGTATACACCGACAGCGTCAAAACTTATATAGCTAGCTAACTTTTTGGCTGTTTCCAAAACCTGTACTACAAGTTCTCTTGTCGGCACCAATACTACAATTTGAGGCAGTTTGTCCTTTGAGAATGTCCACATACGCATCAAAGGTAGGAGATAAGCTAAGGTCTTGCCTGTGCCGGTTTGTGCAATGCCGCCCATATCTCTGCCTGACATTACGATAGAAAAAACTTTACTTTGTATGGATGTTGGAGAATCTAGCCCGAGGTCTTCCAAGGCATTTAGTAAAGACTTGTTTAGATTCAAATCACTGAATTTCATTTCTTATTTTGATATTTAAATACAAAAGTAATTTTTAGATTTAAATTTCTTTCCTAAATTTAGACTTCAAGAAATTAAACTTTAATAAATCTAATGAAAAAATTACTATTTCTGTTAATTCCCATCTTTAGTTTTGCTCAAAAGTCCAAACCTGTAAATCTTTTCAATGGAAAGGATTTGTCGGGTTGGGAAATATTCGGAACTGAAAAGTGGTATGTTGAAAATAAAAATCTAATCTGTGAGAGCGGTCCAGACAAAGGGTATGGCTATTTGGCCACTACAGAAAAGTTCAAAGATTTTGAACTAACATTGATGTTTAAACCCTTGGCGAATGGAAATAGTGGAGTTTTCTTTCACTCTGACATTGTGGGAACCAAAGTATCAGGTTGGCAGGCTGAAGTAGCTCCTCCGGGTAGTTTTTCGGGTGGAATTTACGAATCTTATAAAAGAGGATGGCTCATAAAACCACCAAAAGAAATTGATAATGTGAAAATGAACGAATGGAATACCATGAAAATAAAGGTAGTTGGTACTGAGGTAACTACTTGGGTAAATGGCAAGCAAATGATTTATCTCAATGACCCAGCAATTGGCGAAGTTGATGGTAAAATAGCACTTCAAATACACGACGGTGGCGGTATAAGGGTAGAATGGAAGAAAATAAAAATTGCAAAACTTTGAGTGTTTAATTTGTAAGTAGTTTATTTTGAATATCTTACAATAAATGCTATTTTTTTTAGCAGAAAATATCTAAAAAAATTATATAACTTTGTATTAAATCTTAAACGTACAGAAATGGCAGCTGAAAGCTCAGATAAACTTAAAATATTACAATCTACATTAGATAAATTAGATAAAGCCTACGGAAAAGGTACCGTAATGAGGCTTAGCGACACCAAGGTAATGGATGTACCTGTTATTTCAACAGGATCATTAGGTTTGGATTTGGCATTAGGAGTTGGTGGTTTTCCGAAAGGAAGAGTTATAGAAATCTACGGGCCAGAATCTTCAGGTAAGACTACTTTGGCCATGCATGCCATTGCAGAAGCACAGAAGAAAGGAGGAATAGCCGCTTTTGTAGATGCAGAACACGCATTTGATAGATTATATGCTGAAAAATTAGGAATTGATACCAAAAACCTTTTGATATCACAACCCGATTATGGTGAGCAGGCCTTAGAAATTGCCGAACATTTGATTTCCTCAGGAGCCATAGATATTTGCGTTATAGACTCTGTAGCCGCTTTGGTGCCAAAAGCCGAGTTGGAGGGAGAAATGGGAGATAGTAAAATGGGTCTTCAAGCTAGACTAATGTCTCAAGCACTGAGAAAACTAACAGGAACCATCAATAAAACGGGATGTTGTTGTATATTTATTAATCAGTTGAGGGATAAGATTGGTGTTATGTTTGGTAGCCCAGAAACCACAACTGGTGGTAATGCTTTAAAGTTCTATGCCTCAGTAAGAATCGATATCAGAAGAATTGGACAGATAAAGGATAGTGATGCCAATATTATAGGTAACCGTACAAAAGTGAAGGTGGTTAAAAACAAAGTGGCACCTCCATTTAAAGTTATCGAATTTGATATTATGTACGGTGAAGGCATATCAAAATCGGGAGAGGTTCTAGACTTGGCGGTTGACTTGGATATTGTAAAAAAATCTGGCTCATGGTTTTCTTATGCGGAAAATAGGCTTGGACAAGGAAGAGACTCTGTAAAAGGTCTTATAAAGGATAATCCAGAGTTGATGGCCGACATTGAAGAGAAAATAAAGGCTACAGTGGCTGGCAATGCCGATGCTCTGATGGATAAGAATGCAAGTGAAGCAGATTTGGAGGCTTAAAATCAAGTTTATTGTTATAAAAAAATGCCTCATTTGAGGCATTTTTTGTTTGGAGTATTTGCAAAATAGAAAATTAACAAAACAGCTCAGTATTTAATTTTAACTTTGTACGTTTTCTATAAAATTCAGTTGAGTTAATGTTACGGTTAAGAGATTTTATTTTGTTTTTTGTTTTGTGCTCATTTACTATCGTAGGCGACTACAGAATAATCCCCAATGATAGTTTCAAGGCTGGTGAGTCTTATAACTACAAAGTTAAGTATGGCTTCCTAACAATTGGGGAGGCAGAAGTAGATGTGGACGAAAAGATTTATCTGGTAAATAATCGCCCATGCTTTAGGGTCAATGTTTTGGGTAAAACAGCCGGATTGACAGATCTGTTCAAGGTTAGGAATACCTATAGGAGCTATGTTGATACTTTGGCGTTTCTACCCCACAGGTTTATCTACAGTGCCCGGGAGAATAGCTACAAAAGGGATCAGGTAATGAATTTTGATCATCAAAAGAATGAGGTAGTAAAAGTAGAGAAAGAGCAGTCAAAGAGATTTGAGGTGCCTAACAATATTCAGGATGTTATTTCGGGCTATTACTTTCTCCGTACTATAAATTTTTCAAAATTCAGCGAAGGGCAAACCGTTTCGTCACCACTATTCTTTGATGAAGATCTTTATCAAATGAAAATAAAATATGCAGGTCATGGAATTGTGCATACTAAATTTGGCAAAATGCGTGTTTTGAAACTCAATCCTATTTTACCCAAGAACGATTTATTCAAAGGCGAAAATGCAATCCGAATCTGGATATCTGATGATAAGAATCGTGTGCCTCTCAAAATTGAAGTAGATTTCTCCTTCGGAACTATCAACATGGAAATAAAAAACTACAAAGGTGTAAAATATCCTTTCGTTTGGAAGGTGTCATAGGCCTAATTGCTCTTCTGAATTTTCTTAATTTACATTGTCAATAATGGTGAATACTTTCCATTTTGTGGACTATTTTTCCATTAAATTATTTTAAAACATTACATGGCCTATTCAAAAAAGTATACTTAATTGTGTTTTTGAATCAAAATGTATATATTTTTTGAATATTATGTAAGATTTTTACGAATTTAATGATGAAGGTATCTCTTTTGCAATACCTTTGTAAGACATTTCATTTATTAATTTTATAAAAATATGAAAATTGCTGTTATTGGTACTGGATATGTGGGCTTGGTTACGGGAACTTGCTTTGCTGAAACTGGTAATTATGTAAGTTGTATAGATATTGACGCAAAGAAAATTGAAAGTCTTAGAAAAGGTAAAATAACCATTTATGAACCTGGTTTGGAAGTCTTGTTTGAAAGAAACCGCAAAGAAGGGAGATTGACTTTTACTACTGATTTGGTTGAAGGAATAAAAGATGCCGAAGTAATATTTTTGGCACTGCCTACGCCTCCCGGAGAAGATGGTTCTGCGGATTTGAAGTATATTCTTGGTGTAGCTGAGGACTTGGGCAGAGTGTTGGGTCATTACGCCGTAATAGTGGATAAGAGTACGGTTCCTGTAGGTACAGCTGAAAAGGTTTCTGCCAAGATGGCTGTAAACGCCAAGGTGGAATATGACGTAGTTTCTAACCCGGAGTTTTTGAGAGAAGGGGTAGCGGTTGAAGACTTCATGAAACCAGACAGGGTTGTTATTGGTACGAAATCAGACAGGGCCAAGGTAATAATGGAACGTCTTTACGCTCCCTTGGTTCGTCAGGGCAATCCAGTTATTTTTATGGATGAGCGTTCTGCCGAAATGACTAAATATGCCGCAAATTCATTTTTGGCTATGAAAATAACTTTTATGAATGAAATCGCCAACCTATGTGAGCTTGCGGGTGCAGACGTTGACAATGTACGCAAGGGAATTGGCACAGATAGCAGAATTGGTAAAAGATTTTTATTTCCTGGCATTGGTTACGGTGGTTCATGTTTCCCGAAAGATGTCCAAGCTTTAGGCAAAACAGCAAAAGAATATGGATATGATTTTAAGATTCTGAAATCAGTGATGTTCGTCAATGACCGTCAAAAAACTAAATTGATACCACAACTCAAGGCGTATTTTGGTGGAGATTTGAAAGGTAAAACTATAGCTATTTGGGGCTTGGCATTCAAACCTCATACTGACGATATTCGTGAAGCACCGGCTTTGTATAACATTAAGGCTTTGAAAAGAGCAGGAGCTAAGGTAGTTGTTTTCGATCCAGAAGCTATAGCTAATGTTAGAAAGGAAATAGGTAAAAAAGTTAAATATGCAGCTAGTCAATATGAGGCAGCGGAAGGGGCTGATGCTTTGATGATTATGACGGAGTGGCCGGAGTTTAGAACACCAGATTTTGACAAATTAGGAAGTGTATTAAAGAACAAAGTCATTTTTGACGGAAGAAACTTGTACGAATTGAAAGATATGGCTCATTTGGGTTTTGATTACTATTCTATTGGTCGCGATACAATAACAGCATCTTAAAAATATGAAAAGAATATTAATTACAGGAGGAGCGGGTTTTTTAGGTTCGCACCTTTGTGACAGGTTTATCAAAGAAGGTTTCCATGTGATAGCTATGGATAATCTAATTACGGGTGATTTAAGAAATATTGAGCATCTGTTTAAATTGCCTAATTTTGAGTTTTACCATCATGATGTAAGCAAGTTTATTCATGTACCGGGCGAACTAGATTATATTTTACATTTTGCTTCTCCTGCTAGTCCAATTGATTACCTCAAAATTCCAATCCAAACTTTGAAAGTTGGTTCTTTGGGGATTCATAATTGCTTGGGATTGGCTAGAGTTAAAGGAGCTAGAGTTCTAATAGCCTCTACATCAGAAGTATATGGAGACCCTTTGGTGCATCCTCAAACCGAGGAATATTGGGGTCATGTAAATCCAGTAGGGCCGAGAGGTGTGTATGATGAAGCCAAAAGATTCCAGGAAGCTATGACGATGGCCTACCATACTTACCATGGCGTAGAGACCAGAATTGTACGTATTTTTAATACTTATGGTCCAAGAATGCGATTGAACGACGGCCGTGTTTTGCCAGCATTTATTGGCCAAGCACTCCGTGGTGAAGATATTACGATTTTTGGTGATGGTTCACAGACGCGTTCTTTTTGTTATGTTGATGATTTGGTTGAAGGAATATATAGATTGTTGATGTCAAATTATGCACAACCCGTGAATGTTGGAAACCCATCAGAAATTACCATCAAGGATTTCGCTGAAGAAATTATCAAACTTACGGGAACTACTCAGAAAGTGGTTTATTTGGATTTGCCAAAGGATGATCCGAAGCAAAGGCAACCAGATGTTACCAAAGCAAAAACCATTTTGGGTTGGGAACCTAAAGTAGATAGGGCAGAAGGCTTGAAAATAACCTACGATTATTTCAGAAATTTGCCTAAAGAAAGACTTTTTGACGAAGCCATTCATCGAGAATTCTAAAATTCAGGAGTAAGGTTGTTTAAATATCCCACAAGTTTGAAGGACTTTGTGGGATTTTTTTTTATTTTTGATTAAGTTTATCAACCAAGAAATGAAAATTTTATTAACCGCTCTCTTTTGCATGAGTATTAACGCTGCTTTTTCTCAGAATTTACTACAAGGCAAGGTGATTCATTTTGATAAATTATCAAAAAATGAAGATGAGAGTAGGGTATTTCGACAAATATTAAAAAACGAACAAACTGATTTTATGGAAAAAATCAGTATTCACCATTCTACTCTTAAGCCGGGACACAAATTAAGGCCTTCACACGCACAGGAAATAGACGAGGAGCTTATAATTATTCAAGACGGTTTATTAACCGTAACGATTGAAGGCCAGACTAAAGAACTTGGTGCCGGAAGTGTTTTGTTAATTATGCCCAAGGACATGCAGCAAATGAATAACCTCAGTAATAAAGATGTGAATTATTTTGTATTGATTTATAAGTCAAAAAGCCCGAGGGAAAAGGAAGAAATAGTAAAGTCTCAAATAGTAGACTGGACGAATTTAATTTTCAAGCCGCACGATAAAGGCGGTAGAAGAGATTTTTTTGATAGACCCACTGCTATGTTCAATCGTGTAGAAATGCATGTAACTACTCTAAATGAAGGTTTGAATAGCCACTTACCGCATAAGCATATTGCTGAAGAAATGATACTTCTTGTTGATGGAAATGCCAGAATGCAAATTGGTGAACATTTTTATGAAGGCTCCAAAGGCGATTTGTTCTTTTTGCCTTCCAATCAGTTACATAATCTGACCAACATTGGCAAGGGCCCTACAACATATTTCGCATTTCAGTTTAATTAACCCAAATATTTTATCGGATGAAACTAACAATTCTTTTACTTTTCTTGTCTTTAAGTATTTTTGCTACCGATTTTAACGAAGTTGTTTCTTCATACCAAGCTGACAAAGGAGCTTTACAACGTAAATATCCTAATCCTCTTTCTGAAGTATATTTTGATAGGTTTACGAAATTCTATGCTGAAGCACGACAAGATCTGAACAAACTTAATTTTGAAGCACTTACCAAAAATCAGAAGGTAGATTATGTTTTGCTTCGAAATCAAATTGATAAAAGTATTTACTTTCATGGCTTAGAGTTAAAGGCTTTTAATGAAGTGAAAAATGTAGTTGTAAAAGCTCAGCCGATTTATAGCTTTAATGAAAATCGAAAAACTGGGGTCAAACCCACGTCCGATAAATTGGCAGCAGAATTTAACACAGTGGAAAAAGAAATTAGAGCAGAAATCGTAGCTTTAAAAACTAAGAAGACATTTGAAAGTTGGCAAAAAGCCGAATTGGCTGCAGATATAGTAAAGGAACTTATAAAGGCAACTGAGGAATCATTTAAGTTTTATAACGAATACAATCCTGAGTTTTATTGGTGGATGCAGACACCACATAAAAAGCTAATGAAGACTTTTGAAGAATATGAAGGTTTCCTTCGAAAGCATTTTTCCAATACATTGGTGAAGGACGACGGAAGTGGAATTATAGGAAAACCGCTTGGCAGAGAAGCACTTTTAAAAGACTTGTCTTACGAATTTATTGCCTACTCGCCGGAACAACTCATCACTGAGGCCAACAAGCAATTTGCTTGGTGTGAGAAAGAAATGCTGAAGGCATCAAATGAACTAGGTTATGGAAATGACTGGAAAAAGGCTCTAGAGCATGTAAAACAAACTTATGTGCCGCCTGGCCAATGGCAAGAAGACGTTAACAAACTAGCCTGGGAAGCTATAAAATATCTTGAAGATAGAGATTTGGTTACAGTTCCGGCGATGGCGAAAGAAACTTGGAGAACGGTAATGCTCTCCGCAGAACAACAGAAAGTTAGTCCGTTTTTCTTAGGTGGAGAACAAATAATGGTGGCATATCCAACGGCCACAATGGACCATGACGATAAAATGATGAGCATGCGAGGCAATAATCCATATTTTTCAAGAGCCACAGTACAACATGAGTTGATTCCGGGTCATCACTTACAACAGTTTATGAATCAGCGACATAAGCCTTATCGCAGAGCTTTCGGTACACCATTCTGGACTGAAGGTTGGGCTTTATATTGGGAGTTTAATCTTTGGGATAAAGATTTTCCTAGAACGCCTGAAGAGAAAATAGGAATGTTATTTTGGAGAATGCATCGTTGTGCAAGAATAATATTTTCGCTGAATTATCACTTAGAGAAAATGACCCCGCAACAATGTATTGACCTGCTTGTTGACAAAGTTGGACATGAAAGAGCCAATGCCGAAGCTGAAGTAAGGCGTTCATTTACAGGAAGATATGGTCCCCTTTATCAGATAGCTTATATGATTGGAGGATTGCAGTTTTATAGTCTCAAGAAAGAGTTGGTGGATACTGGTAAAATGCCAGAGAAGCTCTTCCATGACACTATTTTACAGAATAATACTATGCCTGTTGAATTAGTAAAAGCTGTCTTAAAGGGCGAAGATTTGAAAAAAGATAAAGTGACTGAGTGGAAGTTTTTGGACTGAGGAATAGGTTTTTCTATTCCTCAATTTTTTTATACCAACCCTAAAGCAATCTTCATCATATCATTAAAAGTATTTTCTCTTTCTTGTTGGGAAGAGGATGATCCGGTTATTATATTGTCGCTGACGGTCAAAAGTGCTAAAGCCTTTGCCCCGAATCTTTTGGCAATGGTAAACAATATTTGCGATTCCATGTCTACTCCCAAAATCCCGTGTTTCTGCCAAACTTCC
>CAMCYZ010000002.1 GCA_945885545.1 Spirosoma fluviale | reverse complement strand
TTTGATGGCGTAGCTTCTATTTTAGGATTGATTGATGTTCAAACTTATGAAGGTGAAGCAGCTATGTTATTAGAAAATTTGGCGTTTCGATTTTTCAATACACATGGATTTGATTGGAAAGAATCGTATTTTTATCAATCAGCAATAACGGAACTAAATATTACTCAAACGCTTGTCTCAGGTATAGTGAATGACCTGAAAAATGGCAAAGAAAGGGCTTTTATTGCTGCTAAATTTCATATTTCTTTGGTCGATTTGGTAGGCAAAATTGCCGAGAATAATGCCGCAAAGTTTCTAACTTTTAGTGGTGGTGTTTTTCAGAATACACTTTTAGTGGATACATTAATAGAGCATCTTCAGGGTCGATTTACCTTGTTTTTTCATAAAGATTTATCACCCAATGATGAGTCTATATCTTATGGTCAAATTTTTCATCCTTCAATAAATTAAAATATGTGTTTAGCAATTCCAGGAAAAATAAAATCAATTGAATACCAATACAATGGCTTGGTGAAAATGGCTCAGATAGTTTTTGGTGGAATCACCAAACAGGCCAGTCTTGAGATGCTTCCAGATGCTGAAGTTGGCGACTATGTGCTTGTTCATGTGGGTGTGGCTATCAGCAAAATTGACGAGGAAGAAGCTAAGAAAACATTTGAATACCTACAAGAAATAGGTGAATTGGACGAGTTGGTGGAGTCGTCTCAGATTGAGCGTGACGGAGGCTCTTGTGCACTTTAATTATTTCTTTTTTCAGAGGTTTAAAGTCAAAACAAAAAAGCAATTTTTATGAAATACATGTCGGAATATAGAAGTTCAGAGGTTGTAAAACAGTATGTAGATGAGCTTCATAAAATAACTACCCAACCATGGACTATCATGGAAGTATGTGGTGGACAAACCCACAGTTTGGTTAAAAACGGTATTTTGGATATCATTCCCAAAAACGTTAGAATGGTACACGGTCCGGGCTGTCCTGTGTGTGTTACGCCTTTGAATTTGATAGACAAGGCCGTTTATTTGGCCGAAGAAAAAGGCGTAATTCTTTGCTCTTACGGCGATATGATCAGGGTGCCAGGTTCTAAACGTAGCCTTCTCGAGTCGAAAGCCAGAGGTGCAGATGTCAGGATTTTGTATTCCCCACTTGAAGCCGTAAAAATTGCTCAAGAAAACCCAAACCGTGAAGTGGTATTTTTTGCAGTAGGTTTTGAAACTACCGCTCCGGCAAATGCACTTTCGGTAGTACATGCCAGACGAGCTGGCATAAAAAACTATTCTATTCTCGCATCGCATGTTCTCGTGCCACCTGCTATGGAGGCCGTTATGAACGATGAAGATACTCTTATTCAAGGTTTTTTAGCGGCGGGGCATGTTTGCACCATCATGGGGATTTCGGAATATGAGCCTTTAGTAAGAAAGTATAATTTACCGATAGTTGTAACTGGTTTTGAGCCAGTGGATTTACTTCAAGGCATATTGATGACGGTCCGTCAGCTCGAAAAAGGAGAGGCAAAATTAGAAAACCAATATAGCAGAGTAGTAAGGCCTGAGGGCAACCCCGATGCCATAAAAGTAATCAACGAGGTATTCGAAGTGGAGGATAGAGAATGGCGTGGAATAGGAAACATACCAAAGAGCGGTTGGGAAGTAAAAGACGAATTGGCCATGTATGATGCCAACAAAAAGTTTGACGTAAACATCGTTAAAGTACCTGAATGTGCCGATTGTATTGCTGGGCTGGTATTGAAGGGTATTAAAAAACCATATGAATGTAGTCAGTTTGGTACAAAATGCTCTCCAGAAAAACCACTAGGTGCCCCAATGGTGTCCTCAGAGGGTGCATGTGCCGCCTATTATCATTACTCCAATGCTGGCGATCTCGTGGAGGCGTAAACTCAAAGTATTAAGTTTTTTATTGAAAAAATGGATAAAATTAAAATGCAATTAAACTGCCCGATGCCACAACTAGATTTTGAGGTGATTACACTTGGGCATGGATCTGGCGGTATTTTGACGAATAAATTGCTTGAAACAGGCGTATTTAAATTACTTGAAAATCCATTGCTAAACCAAAAGCACGACGGTGCAGTTTTTGAGTTAAAGGGTCAACTGGCTTTTTCTACAGATAGTTATGTCATATCTCCCATTTTTTTTCCTGGAGGAAATATTGGTGAATTGGCGATAAATGGAACTGTAAATGACCTAGCCATGTGCGGTGCTATTCCGAAATACCTTTCTCTAAGTTTTATTATTGAAGAAGGCCTCACCATGACCGAGTTTTGGGACATTTTGGTCTCTATAAAATATGCCGCCGAAAAAGCTGATGTGCAGATAGTAACTGGTGATACTAAGGTGGTTGAAAAAGGCAAAGGGGATAAGATTTTTATAAATACATCAGGAATTGGCCAAGTGCATGCCAAAGCCAATATTAACATTTCGAACGTTAAAGTTGGCGACAAAATAATTGTTTCTGGTAATATTGCCACACACGGTGTGGCCATTATGTCGGTGCGTGAAGGTTTAGAATTTGAAACATCCCTAGAAAGCGACACACAGAATCTAAACCATGCCGTTAAAGTATTATTAGATGAATTTGGAGATACCATTCATCTGCTCAAAGACCCAACTAGGGGAGGAGTGGCAACAGTATTGAATGAGGTGGCGAGAGATACTAAGTTAGGTATGGAACTGACACAAAACAATTTGCCGATACTTGAGCAAGTAGAAGGAGCCTGCGAGTTGCTAGGGTTAGACCCACTTTATGTGGCCAATGAAGGCGTTTTTATGGCAATCGTTGCCGAAAACCAAGCTACAGATATTTTGAATAAATTAAAGTCGATTCCAAATTTCGAGGCTGCTTGCATCATAGGCAGTGTGGTGGCAGAGCACCCAAAGCAAGTAATTTTGAATTCAAAGATTGGTGGTAAAAGAGTAGTGAATATGTTGGTAGGCGAGCAGCTACCACGCATCTGTTAGTTTATGAATTTGAATATTGATATAGATAATTTCTCCTCTCCCTATTCTACTCCAAGCGATGAGAAAAAGGAGTCCACTTTTCATTTGTCGCTGGACGGTTTACCGCCAATGGTGAAAACCTCCGATGTGTTCCGTGGAGACAAAGGCAATCCTTTTCTGGCACCAAGAGGCGTTTGGTCAGTAGGCGAAAAACTCATAGTTTCTGATACCGGTCAAAATAGGGTTTTCATTTGGAACAGCTTTCCTCAAGAAGAATTTGAAGCACCCGATGTGGTTTTGGGCCAAACTGAACTTTTACATACTAGTAGAAACGCTGGAAAAGAAACATCCGCTTCAACGCTACAATATCCTTCTGGAATATGGTCTGACGGCAACATATTAATTATTGCCGATGCATGGAATCACAGAGTTTTGATTTGGAACGAATTTCCGACCAAGCATGGCCAAGAGGCAGATATTGTCATTGGTCAGCCAGATTTTGAAAGCAATCTTACCAATCACAAAGGTTTGGGCCAAATACCTGAAGCAAATACTTTGAACTGGCCTTACGGAGTTTTTTCAGATGGAAAACAGCTTTGGATTTGTGATACCGGAAATAGAAGGGTGCTATATTTTGAACAAATCCCTTATACTAATTTCGCTTGTGCAGATAAAGTCATAGGAAAACTGGATTTCAATGACCGCGATTATGAAAACAATGACCCCATTTGGCCCTACTCGCTAAGAATCAACGAAAAGGGAAATCTGGCTATTACAGACACACAGTTTTATAGAACATTAATATGGAATAATCACCAGGATGCATTTACCGAAAAGGCAAATGTTTTGATTGGGCAAAGTGATTTTGATGCTTGCGGTCAAAACCAATATGCTCTTTTTCCAAGTCCAAGTTCTCTGAGCTGGACCTACGATTCGTTTTTTTATAAAGATGGAATTCTGGTGGCAGATACGGGAAATAGCCGAATTTTGTGGTTTCCAAAAGTGCCTACGGCTTATGCAGAAATGGCCGAAAACCTCATAGGTCATCCAAGATTTAATATCAGCAGCGAAAACTCCGAAACACGTTTTGGAACAGATAGGCAATTGTATTGGCCCTTTTCAATTTGTACCAATGGCAATAAATTAATATTGGCAGATACGGGCAATCATAGAATTATAAGGTTTGAACTAAACGATATTATAGCATGAACGAGCTTTTTATTCTTGCCACTTCTATTGGATTTGCACATGCCTTCGAAGCAGATCATTTGGTGGCAGTAAGTAGTATAGTTATACGTAGAAACAATATTTGGCTTTCTATAAAAGATGGTATTTTTTGGGGCTTAGGGCATACCTCTATTATCTTGATAGTCGGGACGGTTTTTATTTTAGGCAGATTTATAATTCATGAATCAGACTTTAAATTCTTTGAAGCCATTGTAGGGTTTATGTTGATTTTTTTAGGCTTCTGGAGGCTTTTTCAAATCAATAAAAGCAAAGAAAAGCACCATCACAATCCTGATGGCTCGCACAAGTTGGCTTATGGAATTGGAGCTGTACATGGTTTGGCAGGCAGTGGGGCTGTACTATTAACGGCAATAACGCAGTCCAAAAGTAATTTTGATGGACTACTCTATCTTCTTGTTTTTGGTGTAGGGTCTATATTGGGTATGATGGTGGCTGCGGGTATTTTTAGTGTACCCTTTTCTGCCAAAATCATGAACAAAAAATGGATTCCCATATCTTTGAGTATAGTTTCTTCACTTTTATGCATTTTTTTTGGAAGTTTAATCATGTATGAAAACCTTATTTTATAAATGGAAACAAACTACGACGAGACCGAATTTGTGGCCTATGCTCTAGGTCAAATGGATTTGAAGATTTTAGAACGAAACGGAAATATCTTTGAATTAGAAAATGGCTTTACTTTGGAGGTAGAACGAAAGGACTTGTATAAATTATCCTCTGAAGGTTGGGTGATTTCACCATTTGATGATATTGGTCACTTGATTGATTTTGTAAAGAAAAACGCTAAATCCACCTATGAAGGATAGATTTGAAGTAAATATTATAGGCCTATCGGAGAGCGAATCACAGAAGGGGTACTATGTTTTGGTACTTGAAGAAATTATCAGTAAAAAGAGGATTCCGCTCATTATTGGGCAGGCAGAAGCCCAATCGATAGCTATTTTTATGGAAAAACTATTTCCCAGCAGACCACTCAGTCATGATTTGTTCAAGTCTATTTTGTCGTCGCTAAATGCCACTATAAAAGAGGTTTACATTGAAAAAATAATTAATAACACTTTTTATACAACTTTAGTCATTCTTGACGCTAACCACGTTACACACGAAATAGACGCTCGACCCTCCGATGCCATATCCCTGGGTTTAAGGTTTTCAAAGCCCATTTATATCAGCTGTGAGGTTTTTGAATCTGCTTCATTTGAAGTAGACGAAAAAGGCCGTGAAAAAAAAGGGTCTTATGCAGAATTCAGCATTAAAGAGCTTGAAGCACTTCTAGAAAAACTCATAAAAAAAGAAGATTATGAAAGTGCAGTGAGGGTGAGAGAGGCCATAGAAAGAAGGAAGAGTTTAGAGTGAATTTTGATTTTAAGTGCCTAGCTGATTGATAATGTTTCTTTGTTTTGAGTAAAAACAGATGTTTGTTATTCTTTAATTTTCAATGATAGTTTTGGGGATAATGTAAGAGTCACTGTCAAATTTGGGCATTTATTCAATTCAGTCCTTTCAAATCGTAATCTAAAGAATTGATATCTTAGGCAGATTTGGCTAAGAACAAAGAGGAGTTAAGTTCATATAATCGTACCAGATTTCCGTAGGTTGGGAATTATATTTTATGTCAAATTCATAGGTTTTTAATTATGCATTTTTTTTAGATTGGAAAAAAGATTGCCTTTACAAAAGAAGCCTACAGCATGGCTTTGGGGTATTTGAAGGGTAAGTTTTGAGGAATTTGAATTTGTCAATATCGCACTTTTTTATATTTTTACATTATTATTAAAAAACTAATTACAGCTTTAACTCTTAAGAAATACAAAACCATCAATTATGATACTAAAGGTAGGTCTGAGTCTATAACTTTTGACCTTAATAATTAGGAATTTAGGAAGTTAATGTAAAGCTTTAATTGAAGAGAGTAAATGATATTGCGGTCATAATAAATTGCCAAAGTTAACCTCCAATATTGGGTTTGATTTTGTGATTCAATTATTTATTGACGATGATAGGTTAATTTTAGACAGTAAATTTAGTGTATTGATAGCTCAAAATGACGCTAGTGAATTGATTGAGAATTTCTAAATTGCAAATTCTCAATCAAATCCATTAAATTTGTTTAAAATACTATTTTATATGTTGACCAATCTTCAATTAGAGCTATTAAAGACTTTTTCAAGGCCATTGCCTGAAAGTCAATTTCTTGAAATAAAACAATTGTTGGCAGACTATTTTGCAAAAAAGGTGGACGAAGGTATAGACGACCTCTTTGAAAAAAACAATTGGGATGTAAACGAAAAGGTATCGGAATGGTCTAAATCTCACGAAAGGATTCCATACAACAGCAAATAATGAGAGTTGTAATTGACACAAACTGTTTTGTAGCTATTATTCCGAAAAGGTCAATTTACCGACCAATATTTGATGCATATCGACAAGGAAGATTTGAATTGGCCGTTTCTACTGAGGTTTTAAATGAATACTCCGAAATTTTTACCAAAATAATGTCTTTTGAGATTTCAGAGAATATTATTGAATTGATTTTAAAGCAACCAAATACACTTAATTCTGAAATTTATTACTACTGGAATTTAATCGCTGCTGATAATGATGATAATAAATTCAGCGATTTGGCGATTTCAACAAATTCTGATTTCATTATTTCACTTGACAAACATTTTGATATTTTAAAAACAATTCCATTTCCTAAAGTCCAAGTAATTGGTTTGGATGATTTTTTAGCAATTATATCATAATTTGGAGGTGGTTGATTTTACTTAAAATTCATATAGTAAATTATGTGGCTCAATACTATGTAAAACCTCCAAAAAGGTGGTAAAGTAGTTACTCCTTGAGGTAATCTGAAATACGCCTAACCACTCTTTTATACTTTTTGGAATAATATGGGGCTTATTGAGACGGTGTGGAGTCCTGTTAATTACCCAAATGGACTAACAAAAGAAATTGCTAAAGAAGATTTCGAGGAATTGGCAAATAGTTTTGATTCAATAATATATGACTAAGTTAAAGTAAAATTGGTTAAATATAAAAATGTATTTGAATTTAAAGTGGCACAACAAAATCTACGTACAAGACACTAAAAACACCCTACACATTTTTGAGCGGGAAGATGAAGCCCGTGACGTGAATCTTCTAAGAAAAAGGATGTTAATACATCATCATGCATTTATGGAAGCAATAAAATGTAAATCAATTTTTATTCATCTCGTTCGGTTGCTTTAGTTCTACCTTCCCCTTTTAGTCCAATCGCCCATATCAGTAGATAAAAACTGTAAAATAGACTAATTTTTTGAAAAAATATAAAATATCTTTGTTGTGATTCTTGGGCTTATAAAATTATCTTAAAAATTATCTAAAATGAATAGAAGAGAACTTATTCAGCGAGTTACGGTGATGCTTGGAGGCGTTATGGCCGCACCGCTGATGACCGGTGCCATGGGACAAGTGCTCAATACCGAGCCAGGTTTGGCGGTCGACGATTCGCAGGAAAAACTTTTGGCCGAGATTGCTGATATTATTATTCCTGCCACTTCTACTCCGGGTGCTAAAGAGGCTGGAGCCCATAATTTTATCGTCAGAGTGGTGCGTGATTGCTACACGAAGGCAGAACAAAAGAAATTTTATGATGGGTTGGCAAAGTTAAATGACGACAGCAAATCTAAGTATGGAAAAGGTTTTGTAGAGTTGACATTGCCACAAAAAAACGAAATGATAGAAGATGCCACGGTGTACAACAAAGATTTTTTCAGAGAAATGAAAAATCTCACCATCACGGGCTATTTTACTTCTGAAATCGGTGCTACGCAGGCCTTGGCTTATGACCCAATTCCGGGCAAATTTGACGGCTGTACTACTTTAGAAAAAGGTCAAAAAGCCTGGGCTTTATAATTTCAACCTCTTAAAAAAACATCATGAATTTAAATATAGATGCCGTAAAGGCTCAAACATTCGACGCCATAGTGATAGGCTCAGGTATCTCTGGCGGCTGGGCTTCTAAAGAACTTACAGAAAAGGGATTAAAGGTGCTTATGCTCGACAAAGGCAAGCAACTCGAGCACGTAAGTGGCTACGAAAACGCCATGAAAAATCCTTGGGACACCATGTACAACGGCCGTTTGACTGTTGCCCAGAAAGAATCACATCCAAAATTGGCAAGGGATTATCCTTACAACGAAAACACCGAAAAATATTGGATGAACGACTCGGATTCGATGTATCAAGAAGAGAAGCGTTTCGACTGGTATAGGCCAGATATAGTAGGAGGAAAATCTATCATGTGGGGTCGTCAGTCTTATAGGTTAAGTGACATCGATTTCGAAGCCAACCTGAAAGAAGGCATAGCTGTTGACTGGCCCATCAGATACAAAGACATAGCTCCTTGGTATTCTTATGTGGAAAAATTCGCAGGTATTTCAGGAGAAAAACTAGGTTTGCCTCAATTGCCCGATTCTGATTTTTTACCTGCAATGGATATGTATTGCGTAGAAAAAGAAGTGAAGAAGAAAATCGCCGAAAATTTTCCGGGTAGAATAATGACTATTGGTCGAGTAGCCAACCTTTCAGAGGCCCAAAAAGCCCAGACTGGTGTGGGTCGCTCGGGTTGTCAATATCGCAACAAATGCTCTTTGGGTTGTCCTTATGGTGCATATTTCAGTACACAATCTGCCACCTTGCCAGCTGCCATGAAAACAGGTAGGTTAACAGTGAGGCCTGATTCTGTAGTGAAAGAAATCATGTATGATGAAAACAAAAATCGTGCTACTGGTGTAAGAGTGATAGACACAAATACTTTAGAAGTAATAGAGTTTTATGCCAAAATAGTATTTGTGAATGGTAGTACATTAGGCTCAACTTCCGTTTTGTTGAACTCAACCTCCAACAGATTTCCAAACGGAATGGGAAATGATTCGGGAGAATTGGGTCACAATCTGATGGATCACCACTTCAAAATCGGAGCAAGTGGCGAGTGGGAAGGCGGAAAAGACAATTATTATTTGGGTAGAAGAGCAAACGGCATTTATGTGCCTCGCTATAGAAATATCGGTAACGACAAACGAGATTATGTTCGTGGTTTCGGCTACCAAGGTGGAGGCTCAAGAGCGGGTTGGAATCAAGGTTCTGGAGAAAAAGCTTTTGGTGCTGATATGAAGGAGTCCTTAACCAAACCAGGTCCGTGGAGAATGGGATTGAGTGGTTTTGGTGAATGTTTGCCTTACCACGAAAACCGTATGTATCTTCACAAAACCGAAAAAGACAAGTGGGGATTACCTATAGCAGTTTTTGATGCCGAATTTAAAGAGAATGAGGCTAAAATGCGTATAGACATGCAAAACGATGCCCAAGAGATGCTTGAAAAGGCAGGAATGAAGAATGTACGTTCTTATGATAACAAATCTTATCCTGGCATGGCCATCCATGAGATGGGAACTGCTCGTATGGGTCGTGATCCAAAAACTTCGGTTTTGAACGGAAACAATCAGTTGCATTCAGTTCCAAATGTTTTTGTAACAGACGGAGCGGCTATGACCTCAGCTTCATGTGTCAATCCATCTTTGACTTACATGGCACTTACCGCTCGTGCGGCCGATTTTGCGGTGAAGGAAATGAAGAAGAGGAATATTTGATGATATCCTATAGAAAGTAGAAAAGACTCTTTAGGGTATCCTGAAGAGTCTTTTCTGTAGTAATAGTAGATATTGAAAATAATTGCCTCGAAAAAAAGGCACCAATTTTTTTGAAAACATACAATTCACCTAAAAATCAAAAAAAGGTTTTAGATAATTTATGTTTTGTAAAAGGAAAGTGAAAAAATCCTTTTTGTTACATTGAAGATATGTTTTCAAGTTATTGTATACTTAGTTTTAGTAACTTAATATCAAGGGTTTCTAAGTGATTTTTCAATTAAATGGAAACGGAACATCTTATAATTGCGTAGGTAAAAGCACAAGAAGCTTTTTATGAAAATAATTATTACAATCTCTTTTTTTCTTTTGGTTACAAATGTCCACAGTCAGGAAGTCAATCCTCAACTTCCCGATTTCAGTGAAAGCACATCAATTCCAGGCATGAAACTGGTATGGAGAGATGAATTTAATGAGAACGGCCAACCAAATCCAAAGTTTTGGAAGCATGAAAAAGGCTTTGTCAGAAACGAAGAATTGCAATGGTATCAAGAAGGAAATGCCAGTTGTCAAAATGGAGTTTTATTGATTGAAGGGAAAAGGGTTCGAATTCCGAATCCAAATTTTGAAGCAGGAAACACCAGTTGGCGGAAAAATAGAAAAGAAATCAACTTCACATCAGCCAGTATTCAGACCAAAGGCTTGAAAGAATGGCAATTTGGTACTTTTATCATCAGAGCCAGAATCGACACCACACTGGGTTCGTGGCCAGCCATTTGGACGCTCGGGAATTCAGGACAATGGCCATCTAATGGCGAGATTGACATTATGGAGTTTTACCGAGTGAAATCACAACCAACGATTTTGGCCAATGTAGCTCACGCAACAGATAAACAATATGTAGCCAAATGGGATAATTCAAAAACGAGTTTGAAACATTTTATCGAAAAAAATAAAGATTGGGTAAAACAATTTCATATTTGGCGAATGGAGTGGACTCCTGAAAGCATCTATCTATTCTTAGATGATGAATTGCTCAACACAACTTCTCTTTCAGAAACCAGCAATCCCGATGGGAAAAATCCTTTCTTACAACCGCATTTTTTGCTGTTAAATTTGGCGATTGGTGGGCAGAATGGTGGCGAGCCAAGCCCCGAAACTAAGCTAATCAAATACGAAGTTGATTATGTGAGGGTTTATCAGAAAGAGTGAAGTTTATTTTTCCAAAATAATCGACTTCACCTCTGCCAATTCAGAGTAAGCAATTTTCGAGGCTGTTAAAACGAGTTTACTTTTTCCTTTCGGAACTATTATTTTACCCACAACCACTGTTTTCCAATCTTTTTCATAGACCTCTTTTCGTACCACTCTGTCGGGGCTATGCATCATTGGTGGGTCAAAAGCATTTGTTATTTTTGCCTTAATTTGTTGATTGTTAATTGTTAAGCTTATTTCTGAGCCAGTTTGTTGTGCAGGGCAAGTGTAGGCCATCTTGACTGTAAACATTTGTTTTTCAGTTGATTCTACCTCCCACCAAATACTATCTTTTTCGTTTTTCCAATTCACCAACCAGTCATGTACCCAGCCATGACCTTCTTTGTATTTTATGTTTCCCGAAAAACTTGCTTCATAAGTTGGCAGCTCAATAAATTTCAGCTTTTTACTTAGCGGAATCGATAATTCGGGTTTTATTTCCTTTTTAACTTCGGCAAACCATCTTTGATAATCGGCCATTAAACCACGGGTTATTGTTGGTTCAGTTTCTGCAATATCATTTTTTTGTTCAGGGTCTTTTAGCATATCGTATAGCTCTGTGGTGTTCTCTTTTACAATCAAACGATATTGATTGGTCCGAACTGCGGCAGGAAAGGCTTTAATTGTTTTTTCCGGTTGGGCAACATGGGTAAATAACTTCCTGTCAACTATTTCTGACTCTCCAAAAAGGTTTTTAGCTAAACTAATGCCATCTAAGGGCAAAGTTTCAACGGGTTTTAGTTGACACAATTCAGCGAGTGTAGGCAAAATATCAATGTGTCCACCTAAGACCTTTACAGTTGAAGGCTGAATTTTCCCTTGCCATCTGACCAAGCAGGGCACTCTCACGCCACCTTCATCAACACTACCTTTTATTCCTTTCATTTTGCCGTTAAAACGAACACCGTTAGGGCCATTGTCGGTCATAAAAATCACAATTGTATTTTCAGACAAACCTGAATCATCTAGTTTTTTGAGAAGTTTTCCTACGTTTTCATCCATGTTTTCGCACATTGCGTAGATACTCGCCAGCTCATTGTCTAAGCCTTTTGCTTTATATTTATCAAAGTATTTGTCAGGAACTTGATGAGGCGAATGCGGTGCATTGTAAGGAACATAGCAGAAAAATGACTCTTTTTTGTTGTTTTCAATAAATTCCAGTGCTTTTTCGGTCAGAACATCTGTTATATAGCCTTTCGTCGAAACTTCTTTGCCATTGTGTTCAAGTTTGGTGTCAAAATAGTTTGACCAATGTCCTCCACAAAAACCAAAAAACTCATCGAAACCTTGTCCATTTGGATGATTTGGGAAGTGTTTTCCATTGTGCCATTTTCCAAAAATCCCTGTTTTGTATCCGTTTTTTTTGAAAACTTCGGCAAGTGTAACTTCTTTTTCTCGCATAATTTCTAATCCTTTTGATACAGAAACAGTACCCGTACGAAGATGATAACGCCCTGTAAGCAAACTCGCTCGGGTTGGTGCACAAAGCGGACTCACATAAAACCGTTCAAACTGAGCGGATTCTTTGGCTAATTCATCAATAACGGGTGTTTCGATTATATCATTGCCATGAATACCCAAGTCGCCATATCCTTGGTCGTCAGTCAAGATTAGCAAGACATTGGGAGAAGTTTTGGTTTTAGGAATGGAATTTATGAAAAGAAACAAGCTAAGGAATGCGATTGTGGCAATTATTACATTTTTCATATTTAAATATTTTGAAATCCTTTTACGTCTATAATTAGTTCGAAAATAAAGTATTATGAACTAAGTTTATCGAACGGCCTTTATTCATTTGAGTATTTCCAGAATTGTTTTAAGTAGTAAATTAAGTTAAATTCTCAAAAATGTTTAGCAACCCAAAATAAATCAAATGTTTTCAAAACCAACGCAACCAATGGCTTATTTCATAAAAACTCAAATTTTTTCGATTATTTGTTTAAAAAGCCAATAATAAAAAAACTTTCTTTTAATTTCGTAATCGTTCAACCAAAAAACATTTAATGGCCAATCTGAATACAAAACTCAATAAAACAAACACCTACGACGCCATAGTGGTAGGCTCAGGTATGAGTGGGAGTTGGGCAGCAAAAGAACTTTCAGAGAAGAGTCTGAAGACGCTTGTTTTAGAGAAAGGACGGATGGTCAATCATTTGGAAGAGGAAGTAAAAGCAAAATACAACACCGATTTTATTTCTTTGAAACCCAACCAAAGGCAAGAATTTCTAGAAAAATTGGATAAAGAAAAGCCTCGCTCTGGGCTCACGATGTGGGGAATAGCTCTGGAAAAAGATGTTCCAGAATCCACGTTTTTCAAGACAATCAAAGGCTTAACGCTATTTGGTTTTTTTACTTCTGAAGAAATCGGCAGAAATGTTTTGGTTTATGATCCCACACCGGGAGAATATATCGGTTGTATGCCACTGAAAGGTCAAAATTCTTGGACAGAGTAGTTATTTATCAGCACAGTAAAGGACAGTTTAGTAAATCGTAGAACGTTTTTTTGTAGTAGATTTTATAAAAATAATACATTTTAGTATGTCATTTAATAAAGACAGTTTCAAACACGCAAGTTATCTCTGGGACGCCGCTAAAGCCGATGCCATGGCAGGCGATGAAGTTGCGTTATTTATATACCGCTCTAATCTCCTTGGAGCCGATTTACGATTAACCAATTATGGCGGTGGAAATACCTCTGTAAAAATAACCGACAAGGACCCGTTGACGGGAAAAGAAACACAGGTGATGTGGATTAAAGGCTCAGGTGGAGATATCGGTACGCTGAAAAAGTCAGGCTGTGCGGCTCTTTATATGGACAGATTGCTTAACCTTGAGAACGTTTACAGAGGAATAGAGCAGGAAGACGAAATGGTGGAGTTGTTTAACCACTGTATATTTGATTTGGCCTCAAAAGCACCTTCAATTGATACACCTTTACATGGGTTTTTGCCATTCAAACATATTGATCACTTACATCCAGATGCTGCCATAGCTATTGCCGCAGCCAAAGATGGCAAAAAAATTACCGAAGAGTTATTCAATGGAGAAATCGGTTGGGTGGGCTGGCAGAGACCAGGTTTTGATTTAGGATTGAAGCTAAGAGCCTGCTTAAACGAAGCTGCCGCCAAAGGCATTACTTTAAAAGGTATCATGTTGGGTTCTCATGGTCTGTTCACTTGGGGAGACACGGCCTATTCTAGCTATATCAACACTTTGGAAGTTATCGAAAAGTGTGCTCAATATTTAGAAGATAATTTTGGTAAAACGAGACCCGTTTTTGGAGGTCAGAAAATAGAAAGTTTAAGTGAGGCAGACAGAAAATCAAAAGCCGCTGCTTTAGCACCAACATTGAGAGGATATTGTTCTTCTGAACGCAAGATGGTTGGGCATTTTACGGATGACAGTCGGGTTTTAGAATTTATCAATTCGAATGATTTGGCCAAGTTGGCTCCTTTAGGTACTTCTTGTCCAGACCATTTCTTGAGAACTAAAATCGCTCCTTTGGTTTTAGAACCATCCAAGACTGACGACAAAGCTTACCTCGATACAGTTTTTGAAGAATACAGGACGGGCTACAAAGCGTATTATGATGCTTGTAAACATCCAAACTCACCGGCCATGCGTGACCCTAACCCTGTGGTAATACTTTACCCAGGAGTTGGAATGTTCACATTTGCTAAAGACAAAACCATGGCTCGATTGGCATCGGAGTATTATACCAATGCCATAAACGTAATGAAAGGTGCAGAGGCAGTTTCGGAATATACTGCTTTACCTCATCAGGAGGCCTTTGACATAGAATATTGGTTGTTAGAAGAAGCCAAATTGCAAAGAATGCCAAAGCCAAAGGCTCTTTCGGGCAGAATAGCTTTGATAACAGGAAGTGCAGGTGGTATAGGAAAAGCTATCGCAAAGAAATTTGCCGAAGAAGGAGCTTGTGTGATACTAAATGACATCAACCAAGAAAGGTTGGATGCTGCAACGGAAGAATTTCTGAAACTTTTCGGCAAGGATGCAGTGGCTTCTACTTTACTCAATGTTACAGACAAAGATTCAGCATTTACCGCTTTTGAAAATACTGCATTGGCCTTTGGAGGAGTGGATATTGTGGTAAATAATGCCGGAATCAGCATTTCCAAATCAATTGCGGAGCATAGCTTGGAGGAATGGGACAGACTATATGACATTTTGGTAAAAGGCCAGTTTATAGTATCTCAGGCAGGTGTTGCCATCATGCGTAAACAGGGAATTGGAGGAGATATCGTAAACATAGTTTCTAAAAATGCCGTGGTGGCCGGCCCAAATAATCCTGGATATGGATCGGCCAAGGCTGCTCAGGCACACATGACGCGATTGATGGCAGCTGAATTGGGAGCCGACAAGATTAGAGTAAATACCGTAAATCCAGACGCTGTGATATCTGATTCAAATATTTGGGCAGGAGGCTGGGCAGAAGGGCGTGCCAAAGCTTATGGCATTACGGTAGAAGAATTACCAGCATATTATGCAAAAAGAACGCTGCTGAATGAAATAATTTTACCAGATGATATAGCCAATGCTTGTTTTGCCCTAGTTGGAGGTTTACTCAACAAATCAACTGGAAACGCCATTAATGTAGACGGTGGTGTGGCGATGGGTTTTTATAGATGATTTTTATTGAACCGCAAAGTCACGAAGTTGCAAAGCCTTTTAATTCTAAAATTCGGTACTAAAGTTAAAGTATTTGTGGTTATTGAATGGCTATCAAGTGTTATAGAAAATGACCAATGCCAAAAACTCTGTATATTAGGGTAAGAGAAGATTGAGCAAAGCGAAAAACTCTGTGAAACTCAAAAACGAAAGTGAAGTAAAAAATAACTCAGTGAAACTCTGTGGTAAAAACAAGACAACATGATAATTTCTCAAAATATAATAGACGACCATAACGCCAAACATTTGGCCAAGCACAAAACACTTTTTGATTTCGCTAAAAACGAAACAGAGGGTGTTGAAAGCATAATACAAAGATTAATCGACTTTCAAGTGGCCATTCCATCTTGGGCATTGGGAACCGGTGGAACGCGTTTCGGGCGTTTTCCAGGCGGTGGCGAGCCTCGCAGTTTGGAAGAAAAAATCGAAGATGTGGGTCTTCTTCATAAGTTAAACAAAACCTCTGGAGCTATTTCCCTGCATATTCCGTGGGATATCCCTACCTCTCCCAAAGCTATTCAAACCCTTGCTGCTCAGCATGGTTTGGCTTTTGATGCGGTAAATTCTAATACTTTTCAAGACCAAGCTGATCAGGTTTTGACTTATAAATTTGGCTCTTTGCAAAACGTCAACAAAGCCATTCGTAAGCAAGCTATTGACCATAACATTGAAGTTATAAAACATGGGGTTGATTTAGGTTCTAAGTCGCTAACCGTTTGGTTGTCAGATGGTTCTTGTTTTCCAGGCCAATTGAATTTTAGAAAGGCTTTTGAAAACACACTTGAAAGTTTGCAAGAAATATATGCTGCCCTTCCTTCAGATTGGAAAATGTTTGTCGAATACAAGGCCTTTGAACCCAACTTTTATTCAATGACTGTGGGCGATTGGGGACAATCGTATTTGTATGCATCAAAATTGGGTGAAAAAGCATTCACGTTGGTTGATTTGGGACACCATTTGCCCAATGCCAACATAGAGCAAATCGTAAGTTTGCTGATGATGGAAGGCAAATTGGGTGGTTTTCATTTCAATGATTCGAAATATGGTGACGATGACCTTACTGTGGGAAGTATTAATCCTTATCAGTTGTTTTTGATTTTCAATGAATTGACACAAGGAACCCAGCCAAATAATTCTCCTTTTGAATTGGGCTCTGGTTTTGGTTGGATGATTGATGCTTCGCATAACATCAAAGACCCTTTGGAAGATTTGTTGCAGTCCGTTGAAGCCATAATGGTAGCTTACGCTCAATCACTTTTGGTAGATACTAAGGCTTTAGAAGATGCTCGTGAAAGCAACGACGTGGTAAAAGCCCAAGAAATAATACAAAGTGCTTACCGCACAGATGTTAGACCAATTGTTGCAGAAGCCAGATTGAGGGCTGGAGCTGCTATTTCGCCCATCGGTATTTTCCGTGACTTGAAAGTTCGTTATGCTTTAATTGCAGATAGAGGCTTAAAGACTGTTGCAACTGGATTGTAATATTTTTTGTTTAGGTTTATATTTGCTTAAATATTTTCAATTATGATTACATTAACCATCAAAAGTAAAGGACCCAGCAGTCCTCAAGCGATAGAGTGGGCAAAGAAGCTGCTTGAAAGCAAAAAGCAGACTCAAGCTGAAATGAAAGAATTTGCTAAGACCGAAGAGTTTCAGGAAATTATTAAAAGACTTAGGGCGAAACAGCATGCAAGATAAATTCTCGGTTAAGGATTTTTACGAATTTCAATATCAAGAAGGAAAGGATAAATCTTATTTCTTTGAGACAAACAATGGCTATTTCTATCAAATAAAGTTTAAAGAATCAAGTTACATATTCTCAGACCTGATTTCAGTAAGACCAAATTCTTATGAGTTTATTATTGATTTTTTGAATCATTCAAATAGTTCAAAAATTGTTTTTGATAGTTTAATTCCAAACACAATTGCTGCAATTTATAAGGACTTTTTTGATAGGTTTGGACGAAGTACAGTGGTATATATAATTGATTCTTCTGATTCGAGAGAATCAGCCAGAAAGAGAAAATTTGATAGATGGGTTGAAATGTTTAAAGGGGATGAATATTTTAAAATTGACGCCGAAATTTTTGATAATGAGCAGAATAGAATTTTTAGTTCTTTAATAATCAAAATTGATAATCCCAACTTCAATGAAATTATCAAATATTTTGGTTCCTTATCTTCTAAATATTCCAAATGAAAGTAGCTCTATTTATACCGTGTTATATTGATCAATTCTACCCTAAGGTAGGTATTGCCACATTGCAATTACTCGAAAAATTGGGTTGTGAAGTAGTTTTTCCGCAAAATCAAACTTGCTGCGGACAACCGATGGCCAACTCTGGTTATGAGCATATTACGGGCGATTGTACCAAACTCTTTCAGGATAATTTTAACGAGTATGATTATGTGGTATCTCCTTCGGGGAGCTGTACTTTACACATAAAAGAGCATATTCCTTTGAAAGGAAAAATTTATGAATTGATAGAGTTTATTACAGATATTCTAAAAATTGAAAGCATTGAAGGAGAGTTTAAGCATAAAGTAGGTTTGCACCAAAGTTGTCATGGTCAACGTGGACTGCATTTAAGTCAAATGTCCGAACTCAATGCACCGTTTTTCTCGAAACCAGAGCAATTGCTAAAAAACCTTAAGGGCTTGGATTTGGTTACCTTGGATAGAAAAGACGAATGTTGTGGTTTTGGAGGTACCTTTTGTGTGGCCGAAGAAGCTGTTTCGGTAAGAATGGGGCAAGATAGGCTTGCAGACCATCTAAAAAACGGGACTGAAGTCCTCACCGGTGGAGATACCTCGTGTCTGATGCACATGGAAGGTATTATTCGTAGAGAAAAGCATCCGTTGAAAGTAATGCATATAGCAGAAATTTTAAATCAAGCGATTGTAGTTCCGAGTTCCGAGTTATGAGTTGCGAGTTTTTAGTTGTGAGTTTTGAGATTTAGTTTTGAGATTGAGGTGGTTTTGTTTAAATTTCATTTATAATTAAAACATAAAAAGAAATGAAAATTATTGCATTTGAAGATTTAATTGCATGGCAAAAAGCTCAAGATATTGCCGCCGGAATTTATAATAAATTTGATAATCTTAAAGATTTCGGATTTAGAGATCAAATATGTAGAGCTTCGGTATCTATATCTAACAATATTGCAGAAGGATTTGATAGATATTCAAAAAAAGAGTTTGTAAGGTTTTTATATATATCCAAAGGCTCATGTTCAGAAGTTAAGTCTATGCTTTACCTAGCTAAAAGATTAAAATTTGCTAAAGAAAAAGAAGTTGTGGAATTGCAAGAATTGTGTGAAGAAACGTCAAAAATAATTCGAGGTTTAATAAAATCTTTAGAAAGTAATGAGCAAAAATAGTAAACAACTCATAACTCACAACTCACAACTTCTTAGCCATAGCAAAGCGGCTGAAATATTTAATAAAGACTTTGATCGTACCACTTGGCATGACGAAACGCTATATTTCGTTCGGCAAAAACGAGATAAAGCGGCTTTTCAGATAAATGATTGGGAGCTTTTGCGTGAAACAGCTTCTCAGATTAAAAATAATGTACTCTCAAACATGCACGATTATTTGTTGCAATTTGAAGAGAATGCCTTAAAAAACGGTATAAAAACCCATTGGGCAAAAGACGCCCAAGAACACAATGAGATAGTTTTCGGAATTATTTCGGATTATTACGGAGGAAATATTCCTAAAGATACATTCAAAGGCATGGTTAAGTCCAAGTCGATGCTGACAGAGGAGTGCCACATGAACGAGTTTTTGGCAGAAAAAGGCATTGAAGTTATAGATACGGATTTGGGGGAAAGAATTGTGCAGTTGGCAGAGGAGCCTCCTTCGCATATCGTAATGCCATGTATTCACTGGAAAAAAGAAGAAATCGGTGAATTGTTTCACAAACACCTAGGTACTGAAAAAGGAAATAAAGATCCCCAATATTTGACCGAAGCAGCTCGTCAGCACCTGAGAGATAAGTTTTTGACCCGACCGATTGCCCTGACTGGAGTAAATTTTGCAGTGGCCGAAACGGGAGAATTTGTGGTTTGCACCAACGAAGGCAATGCCGACATGGGTGCCCATTTGGCAGATGTTCATATAGCCAGTATGGGTTTCGAAAAAATAATTCCGCAGAAAAAACACCTTGGCGTATTCTTGAGGCTTTTGGCTAGAAGTGCAACTGGTCAACCGATAACCACTTATTCAAGCCATTTTAAAAAGCCTCGTGATGGCCAACAGATGCACATTGTGATTGTGGATAATGGTCGTTCAACACAGTTGGGACGAGAAGATTTCAGGAATTCATTGAAATGTATTCGTTGTGCAGCTTGTTTCAATACTTGCCCTGTGTATAGAAGAAGTGGAGGACATAGCTATCACAGTGCTGTAGCGGGGCCTATTGGCTCCATTTTAGCACCAAATCTGGATATGCGGGCCAACGCTGATTTGCCTTTTGCGAGTACACTTTGTGGTTCTTGTAGCAATGTTTGTCCGGTTAAAATTGATATACACCAACAATTGTACAAATGGCGACAGGTTTTGGTGCAAGAAGGTTATACTCCAACCTCTAAAACCTTGGCTATGAAAGGGATGTCAACAGTTTTGTCAAATCCAGGTATTTTTAAGTTTTCAGGAAAAGTAGGAAGAATGTTGATGGATAAATTGCCGTTTTTGGTCAATAACAGCCTGAATCCATGGTACAAACAGCGTGAAATGCCCGAGCCGCCGGAAGAAAGCTTTAGAGATTGGTATAAAAAGAATAGGAAAAATAAAAAATACATTTAAGTCCCCGCTCCTTGTGGAGAGAGGATTTAGGGGTGAGGTTATATTGTAATATGAGCAGCAGAGACAACATACTTTCTAAAATAAAGCAGAATCAACCAGAACTGCTGCCCTTACCAGATTTATCGGTTTTGGGCACAGAACAATATGATTTGGTACAGAAATTCACCGAAATTTTGGAAGGAATAGGTGGGACGGTTTTGCAAGTTTCTGATTTTGAGGAAATTAAAAAATTCATTGTCTCCAATTATCCTATCAATGCCAGAGTAATCTCTACTTTGCCAGAGTTTTCGGAAAATAAAGACTGGCAAATAGCTGACCCGCATACCTTAAAAGATGCTGATTTTTTAATCATAAAAGGGCAATTTGCAGTGGCCGAAAACGGGGCAATATGGTTGACAGAAACCGAAATGGGTCAACGCGTAGCCCCGTTTATAACACAATATTTGGCAATCATTATCGAAAAATCGGCCATTCTACCTACCATGCATCAGGCTTATGAGCAGATGGGCTCAGCAGAATATGGCTTTGGTGTGTTTTTGGCTGGTCCATCTAAAACAGCAGATATAGAACAGTCCTTGGTTCTTGGAGCTCATGGAGCTAGGGGGTTAGTGGTGTTTTTGGTTTGAAATTTCATTGAAATTGCTGAAATTTTTTATTTCCTAAAATCCGTTTAGAATTTCTATATTGGTTAAAAAGTATTTTACATGAATGCATTTAGAGAATATTATGAGGGTACTGATGATACCTTGGTAATTAGGATTCCCAAAGAATATCAAAAAAAGCGGTTGGAGGTGATAATACTTCCAGCTGAAGACATAGATTACAAACTTCAACTATTGGCCATAATGGATAAAATCTCGATAGATGCCCAAAATAAAGGCTTAACAGAGGAGAAACTTCAAGAACTACTTGATGAAGAAGATAGAATTTGATACCAATGTTTTAGTAAGTGCATTACTTTTTAAAACATCTAAATCAAGATTGGCTTACGAGAAAGCACTTTTGAACCATCAAATCATTAGTTCTTTAGAATGCTATAAAGAACTTGTGGAAGTTTTGAGTAGGCCAAAATTTTCTAAATATTTTTCTGAAATTGATAAGTCCATTTTTTTGATTAATTATTTTCACTCCACTCAATTTGTAAAGGTAAATATAGTGGTGGAAGTTTGTAGAGACCCAAAAGACAACAAAATTCTGGCTTTGGCTTTTGAGCATTCTTCGGATTTTATTGTTTCTGGTGATAATGATTTGCTAATACTAAATCCGTATAAAAATATTCCTATATTAACACCAAATGGATTCCTCGAATAAAATCCTCTATAAAGATTGAAATCAGCACTCCTCATCTTCATCAAAAACCCAGAACTCGGTAAGGTAAAAACCCGATTGGCAGCCACCATTGGTGATGATAAGGCTCTTGAAGTCTTTCAAAAATTGCTCGTAAATATTCATAACAAATCTTTGAATGTGAAAGCCGACAAACTTTTGTTTTATTCTTCATTTGTAGATGAAAAAGACATTTGGGAAAACGATATTTTCCAAAAAAACCTCCAAAACCAATCCCCTGACTTAGGACAAAGAATGCTTTCGGCATTTGAGAAAGCCAAAGAAATGGGCTACTCCAAAGTCTTAATTGTAGGAAGTGATATTTATGAGATAAGTACCGAAATCCTAAACGCAGGATTTGAGTGCCTCGAAAACTCAGAAACGGTTTTGGGTCCTTCTCACGATGGCGGCTATTATGCCATCGGTTTTAATTTTGGGAAAATCAACTCGTCTAATTTCCTACAAGACGTTTTTCTGAATAAAACTTGGAGCCATGAGCATGTGGCTCAGGATGCCATTGAGGTTATTAATTCATATTCGTACAACTGCAACTTCTTGCCCAAACTCAGCGACATTGATACAGAAGAGGATTTAAAAAAATTTTCGAACCTCAACAATATTTTATAAAAACTAATGTTTTAGTTTTGTAAATAAATTCTTTTCATTGCATTCCGTATGTTTTTTAACTTTTGTTAAGCAAACAATTGTTAAATAATGTAAAATCCATACGTTACATTTTTTTGATAGAGAAACCCGTTACAATTTGCAAACCATTAGAAACTAATTTGAAAAATGAAAAAACTATTACCCCTGTTGGCCGCATTATGTTTGGCCACAACGACTTTTGCACAATCCTACAGTATCAAAGGCACACTGATTGATTCTGACAAAGCTCCGCTCTCCTTCACAACAGTTTTATTGCTGTCTCCTTCGGACTCGTCCATGATAACTTTCGTTAGGGCTGATACGGACGGCAATTTCATTTTTAAAAACCTCAAAAAACAGGATTATTTACTCAAAGCTACCTTTGTTGGCTTTGTTCCTTTACAAGATTTGATCAAGTTTGACCCGGCTGTTTTACAAAAAGACCTCGGGCAGTTGATATTGAAACCTATTCAAAAGGAGCTTTTTGAGGTGGTTGTTCGAACGGCGAAGGCTCCGATGAGTTTCAAAGGCGACACCATTGAGTATGATGCCAGCAAATTTAAAGTACCACCGGGTTCTTCGGTAGAAGATTTGCTTCGGAAACTTCCTGGCGTGCAAATAGACGCTGAAGGTAACATTAAAGCTCAGGGAGAGGAGGTCAAAAGAGTGACCGTAGATGGCAAACGCTTCTTTGGGGATGATCCCAAGTTGGCCACTAAAAACCTTCCAGCCGAGGCCATTAATAAAGTGCAGGTATTTAATGATAAATCGGAGTCGGCTAAGTTGACAGGTGTGGAAGACGGGAAAAGAGAAAAGACGGTTAATCTAGAACTGAAGGAGGAATTTAAAAAGGGTGGATTTGGCAAGGCAACTGCCGGAGCAGGTTCTGACCAACGCGTGATGGGTAAGGCTAATTATAATAAATTTGACACTAAAAATCAGTTTGCAGTAGTGGGTTTTGGTAACAACATCAATCAGACCGGCCTTTCAAACAACGATTATCAGGATTTTAAGGGAAGCCAGTCTTATAACTGGAACGACAACGCCGACTTTGGATTTTCGCAAGGAGGCATGCGGTTTTTTAGTTTTGGGGGTGACGACGACAATGATGATAATCTAGAAATACCACAGACTTGGGGCCCAGGGCAGGGATTTTCAAAGAACTATGCGGGTGGTATGAACTATAATTATGACACCAAGAAAACCAAAGTGAGTTCTAATTATTTCTTCAACCAAACAGACCAAACCCTTGACCAACTTACCAACTCTCAGTACTTTTTGCCAACATCAAATTATTTTAGGGCGGATTCGAGTTTTAATAGAAATTACTCTCAAAATCACAGGATGAGCGTGAGATTAGAGAAGGAGCTCGACTCGTTGAATACTTTTGTGTTGAACGTAAACGGAAGAGTAGGCAACAGAACGCAGTCTTCTGTAAACGGCATAGACTTTTTAAATACAAGCAATGAACGATTCAGAAATCAGGCATCTAGCAATGTTTTTGATGCCACGAGTTTCATTTTGTCTAGTTCGGCCATTTACCGTCATAAATTCATGAAAAAAGGCAGGAATTTTGCTATTTCAGGAACCTACAATAAGAATAATAGTGACCAAAACGCCAATCAAACGGCCATTTTTAATGAATATTCAGTAGTGGGAGAAAAATTTCCGTTTGGTTCAAATATCAGAAATTTGAATCAAAATGTTTTGGGACTTTCCGGCTCAAATGAGATAAAAAGTAGCTTATTGTTCATGGAACCATTGAGCAAAAAGGTTGTTTTGGAAACTTTTTATAACTTTAGTAATCTAGGTCAAAAGGTGGATCGTGATGTTTTTGACCTTTTTGCAGATAGCGAGCCGAGGGTTGATTCACTCAGTAGATATTTTGAGAACAACATCTTGTTCAACAGAGTGGGAACAGCCTTGCGTTTCAATGCCAAGGGACTCAATATTTCAGGAGGAATAGCCGCTCAGCAATTTGACATTAGAGGTAAATTTTACAATAACCAAGGTCAGTCCGAAATCGGAATCATCAAAAATACCTACAGAGCCTTATTGCCAAATGTCTCTGTAAACTATGACTTGAAAAATAGTAGATACTTGAATTTTGATTATAATGTGGGACTAAATGCTCCTCGTATCAGAGATTTGCAGCCATTTATAGACAACTCCAACCCGATGTTTGTCAGAAAAGGAAATCCGAATCTACTGCCTACTACCACCTATAATTCCAATCTGTATTATTATGTTTTTAATCCGGTTTCGTTTATTAATCTGAACGCTGGAGTAAGTTATACAAGATATAAAAATCAGGTAATATTAAACCAACAAGTGAACAATGATCTTTCTACAGTTTATACTCCAGAGAATATTTCGGGCGGCGATAATTTTAATGTTTACACCTATTTTGGATTTCCTATAAAGAAAACCAAGGTGGCTATGGCTCTTAACGCCAGCACCGGAATTTCGAAGAATCTCATGTATATCAACAATGTGTTGAACGAAAATAAAGGCGAGAATTTCTATCTCGGAACAAGGTTAGACCTTACGCCGATAGACTGGTTCTCGTGGTTTATATCCGCCAATGCTGGTATAAACAATGCAAGTTATTCCATCTCAACCAATCAAAACCAGAGATTTTTCAACAATTCGGTGCAGTCAAATATGGTTTTGCAGTTGCCCAAGTTGATTTTCTTTACAACTGATTTTAATTATACGCATTTTAAAAACAACAAGTTGGGCTTTAACCAACACGTGCCAATTTTGAATTTGAGTACATACAAAGTTGTAGGCAAAAACAAGAAATCTGAGATTAGACTGAGCCTTTACGATGCCTTCAAACGCAATGTGAGGGTGAATCAGAATGCATTTCAGAATGTCATAAGCAGTTCTATTTCGCAGACACTCTCTAGATATTTCATGGTTACTTATACTTACAACATGAAGGGCATTACGGCAAAAGTTAAAAAAAGCAGATGGGAAGATTAATATCAAATAATACAATGAGAAATTTAATAATAGTGTGTTTAGTATTTGTTTCGGGGTTGGTTCAAGGGCAAAAGACCTCAGGAAGAATTATTTATGAAACCTCAAGAGATATTGCCAAAACTTTGGCTAAAGCCAAGTTCCTTTCAAAAGAAGAAAAAGATAGAGAATCTGAAACAATGAAAAATTGGTTTTCGCAAAAAACCAAATACGCATTGAATTTTACCGAGAAAAAGTCATTCTATACCTTTGAAAATCAGCAAGAAACTACCGAAGATGGTTCCTTTAACTACACGCATGATGATTTTTATCTCACAAGAGATTTTGAAAAAGGTACTTATTTTGACTACCAGAATGTGTTGGGCAAAACCTATATTGTTGAGGATAGCTTAAATGCTTACAATTGGAAGATAATGAATGATGTTAAAGATGTTGCGGGATATATTTGTATGAAAGCTCTGGCTTATGATGCTTTAAAAGACCAGAAAATAGAAGCTTGGTTTTGTACCGATTTTGTAACTTCATCGGGTCCTGACCGCTTTTATGGTTTACCTGGCGTTATTTTGGAAGTTACACTAGACGACGGTGCCTATGTAATTTCTGCCCTTAGTGTTGATACAAATTCTGCTTTGGAATATCCTAAATTACCCAAAAAAGTGAAAGGCAAGAAAATTAATACTGCAGGATACAGTAAGATTATTGCAGACTATATAAAACAAAGTGAAGCCATGCATAGGCTGCCTTGGTGGCTTTATTAAAAGTTGATTAACCAATTTATGAAGTCTCGTTTGTGGTCTACATGCTAGGTGTTTTTATGGTCAAGCGTTTTCGACATTGCCAAAGTTTTTGTACTTGCAAACTTTAATCTAAATGTAACACGAATTTTATGGATTTGACACGGATGAAAATACTGTAACTTTAAATGCTTTGTTAATTTGTAGATAGGTGTCAAAGTTTACGTCGTTACTCCGTTAAACGAACAAAGGCGTTTATATCGCTTTTGGAATGACATATCAACTATTTTAATTGGATGGAATTCTTGCAAATGACGAAGGAAAACCGACGACCGAATAGATTTCAAATTTTTATGATGTTTTGTTACCTAATACTAGAGTAAATTTTGACCTTAGAAATGATAAAATACCTTTGCGGTAGTTATGAAGTAGGTTTTGAAGTTCCAGAAATCCGTTATTTGCAACCGTTTACAGGTAATTCCAATCCTTTTTTCTTAGGATTGCGTTACAGGGTGTTTAAACCAACTATCAATCAGGCTGGTTCAAAACGTTTTGGTATGTATAATCCGGTTTCATTTATCAATTTCTGAACAAACACAGAGTATTGCCACTATAAAACACAAGTAGTTTATAGTCAATAATTTATTAGTAGTTTGATTGCTACTTTAATGCCGTATACTATAAACGGTGGTGATAATTTTAATTATTCAGTAAATTTTGGCTTTTCAATAAATAAAACCAAAACTACTGCTTTAGTGGGTCTATACAGCAATGCGGGCAAAAAATTAATTTATCCCAAAAAACTCAATAGACATTCTGGCGAAATAAAATTTGGCAAAAAAACTATGATGAGTATCGAAAAACCTATGGAGATAGGTTTGCATAGGCTCGGAAATTGATTTGAAGCAACAGGGGTCGCCTCCGACTTTCACTGTAGCTGATTTTCTAACGCGTTTTTTTGGTTTATATCAATAACAACCTCAATGAAAACAAAAATAGCAACATCAACTTAAACGATGGGCCAGACCTGACGCCTGTGAATTGGTTTTCGTTATTTTTATCTTGGTCTACGGGTATAAACATTGTAAGATACTCATTGAGTAGTAGTCAGGATCATTTTTTTTTAATACTTCCGCAAGAGCCACTTGGTTTTGCAAATGCCTAAATCGTTTTTTTTGGTAGCAGATTTTAATTACCATCAGTACAAAAATACCAAATTGGGTTTTGATCAAAACCTCTCGATTTTGAACCTCAGTACCTATAAATTGGTTGGGAAAGCTAAAAAATCAGAGATTAGGTTGAGTATATAAGATGTGTTCAAGAAAAACATGGACACCAGAAAATTACTTTTCAGAACATTGTTCAAAGTATGTTTCCAAACTTTATCTAGCTATTTTATGGTGTCATATACTTAAAATATGCGTGGCGTGGTAGCTGTCGTGAAAGAACAAGATATGAAAACTAAACAGCAATCAAATGAAAAAAATAATATTGACGATACTTTTTATGAGTTCTTTACATGCCGTTTTCTCAAAAAATCGGTTGGGAAGATTTCATTTGAAAAGAAAAGGATTGGGTGAAAATAAAAAGTAAGGACGCGTATTTATCGAAAGAACTGAAAGATATAAAGGCCTAAATTTGGAAAATTGAGTCAGGATATAATCAAAAAATGGTATTGACATTTAATGTGAAACATAGCTAGTATACGTTTGAAAATCAGGAGGAACAATCTGAGGATGGAACAATTTTTTGGAGGAATGACCTGATGGTATTTACCAGATATTTTGAAAATGGAAAGGTTATGGAATTGTACGATACTTTGGGGAATTCCTACGTAGTGGAGGATTCTCTGAAGTTTAGTAAATGTGAAATCTTAAATGAGATAAAGTAAGTGAGTATATTTATATGAAAGCATCCACTTATGACCCTATGAAACGACAAAGTATCGTAGCTTACTCCACCACAAATATTCTAGTTTTTAATGGTTTAGAGCGGCTTAGAGGTATGCCTAGAATGATTCTTGAAATCAAAATTGAAAATGATGTCTTAGTATATACACGCAGACTTATCTTATTGGCTGCCACACAAGAAAAACCCAAATTACGCCAAAAGTTAAAGGGTAAAAAATAAATTTTATTTATCTAGATAAAGAGACCGTCGAATACATAAAGGAACAAGAAGTAATGTGTAATTTCCCCAAGGCTATTCGATAGTAATTGATGCTAAATATTACTCATTTTAGCTATTTTTTTTATTCTTTATGGCTTAGTCAGGATGATTTTACGGAAAACGGAATAACTTTTAATAGACGATTATCGTATATTTGCTATTATTTAATAATGGAGAATAATATAAATGCCAATACTAGGAAATTTCATAAAAGGAAGCATATTTCTTGGAAACAACTTAAAGAAAGTACGAAAGGCTAAACCTCAAAAATGGCAGGAAAAGGTTTTGTTTAAATTATTGAACAAGGCCAAGTTTACCGAAGTCGGAGTAGCATATAAATTTGAGGAGATATCTAAAGGTCTTTTTGTATCCAAAAGAAAAACCATTTACCAAGATTTTAAGAGTAATACTCCAATCTTTGACTACAATTCTATATACGATCTATGGTGGCATAGGTCTAGGAATGGAGAGCCAGATATTGCTTGGCCTGGAAAAGTCAAATATTTTGCATTGAGTTCGGGAACCTCCGAGGCGTCTTCAAAAGCCATCCCTGTTACGGCTGATATGTTGAAAGCTATACATAATACTTCTATTGCTCAAATAATTTCGTTGGGGGAGTTTAGAGAATTGCCACCGGTGGTTTTTGAGAAGAGTTACTTGATGCTTGGTGGCTGTACGGAGCTCAACAGAGTGGGTGGTCATTTCGAGGGTGATTTGAGCGGTATTACCACGGCTAAAATACCATTTTGGTTTGAAAAGTTTTATAAACCAGGATTTAGAATTAGTCAAGAAAAAAACTGGGAAAAGAAGCTATCTCAGATTGTTAGTCAAGCTCCCACTTGGGATATTTCTTTTGTGGCGGGTGTGCCCGCTTGGATACAGATAATTTTTGAGCGAATCATTGAGACATATAAACTTAAGAATATACATGAAATGTGGCCAAATTTGACGGCATTTGGATGGGGTGGTGTTTCATTAGAACCCTATCGTGCGTCATTTTCAAAACTTTTAGACACTGAAAAGCCTTTTTTTTATCTAGAAACTTATTTGGCATCTGAAGGCTTTTTTGCATACCAAAATGAACCCGAAAAAGGGCTTAAATTGGTCTTAAATAGAGGGATATTCTTTGAGTTTATACCATTTAACGATGACAACTTCGACGAGGAAGGTAACCTAAGGCCTAATCCAGAAACACTGATGGTACACCAGACGACTGAAAATACAGAATATGCAATTTTGGTTTCTACTTGTGCGGGTGCTTGGAGATACTTGGTCGGTGATACTGTGATGTTTAAGGATTCACAAACTGCTGAAATTATTATTACGGGCCGTACAAAGCATTTCATGAGCTTGTGTGGTGAGCATCTGTCGGTGGATAATCTAAACAAAGCTGTAGTGGAGGTATCTAAAGAAATAGGTGTCGAAATCAATGAGTTTACTCTGATTGGGGAGAAGTTGGATAAAATGTTTGGCCATAAATGGTATTTTGGTTGCAGTGAAATAGTAGATAAAAATTTGCTCATTTCGAAAATTGACGCAAGACTAAAAGATCTTAATGATGATTATGCAGTGGAACGTTTACATGCTTTAACTAGTGTAGACGCTGAAGTTTTGCCCGTCAATGTTTTTTATGATTATATGAAAGTCCAAGGTAAAATTGGTGGTCAAAATAAATTCCCGAGGGTTCTAAAAGGGAAAATGCAAACAGATTGGTTGAGTTTCCTCGCTAGTACCAAAGCATAATCGCCAGAAATATAAAAATAAATCCATTTACCATCTTTATTTTTTTGATAAGGCCTTCTGAAGCAATTTTGCGGATTTTGAACGAATAATAGGCAATGAGGCTTTCGGTAGAAAAAATAACAATTAACGATGTGGAGAAAAACCCCATTTGCTGACCAATTGTGTAGTTTTGACTTTTAATGGCCGTAAGTAAAACTACCCATGAAAGAAAATTCACAGGGTTAATAGCATTTAAAAGAAATCCTTTTCCAAAAGATATTAGAGATATTTTTCGACTTGGGTTCTGAAATTGGATATTTGGTTTCTTATAGAAGAATTGAGAAATCCCCATGGATACCAGTATTATGCATGCAGCTGTCTTCGCATACAACTGAAAATTTGGAATGTCGGGAAAAGCAGAAGTACCCAAAATAGCTAACAAAACAAGAAGCATGTCACTAACTAATACACCAAATGCCATTTTAATGCCGTTATGATACCCTTTGTCTATGCTTTCTTGTATCAAAGCAAAAAACACACTTCCAAACCCAAAACTTAAAATAAATCCTGAAGTGGCACCAAAAAAAATAGACTCTAACATTTTTTATGAAAAATAGAAAAACTAAAAAAAACTAAAACTTTTAAAATCATAAAATACCTTACCAAAGTTTGGTGCTTAGCCTAAGTTTGTGCCTTCATAAAATTCGTGTTGATTTAAGCACAAATTCCACGAAGTTACAAGGGTAAAATTCTTTTTCTACCGAAGTTTAAAATGTTCGAACTTTCACGGCTTCCTTGCAAACCACCTATAAAACCTTGAACCCTCAATGTCCGCCATATAATTCCAGATGACATTGTTGTTGGGGTTTACGATAGTTTTGTGGTCTTGGATGAGTATATCTTTGCCCTCCAAGTCTTTGATTATTTTCCCCACCTTTTGAAGTTTGCGATTTTCTGCGGCCATGAGTTGGTCGTCCCAGTCGGTTTTGTGGCTGATATTTTCGGCTGAGGTCCAAATGACGGATTTGCCGACTTCAAATCCAATATGCCATACTGCACTAACAATCATGTAAGCAAATACGGCCCATTTTCTCCAACCCGATTTCTCCTCAATCAAAAACTGCCCAACTAGCAGCATCATTATAAACAAGGCGGGTATAGAAAGTCTTCCGGGGAAATCAATACCGAAACCTTGCTGAAAGAAGGGCAGGGGAATCAGGACTATAACAACTAACCAGAAAAGTGCATTTTTCTTAAATTTTGAACTGATAAGAAAAGCAATGATCGCCCATGAAAGCAGATAGAAAACAATCAGTATTTTTGGTCGATGATGTAGCACTTGGAAAAACTTCCCTGCCTTATTAGAGTCAATATAAATGAAGTTTAGACATACCACCAGAGCCGCTCCGATGATATTTTGGAAACTAAGATATTTTTTCACGTTTTTCCACAAATCGTCTTTAAGTGTGCCTTCGTAGTTTTTCCAAATCATAAAAATAACGAAAGGAAACATACCCACAAACGCAAATGGACTCAGAAAAAAAGTAAGACTATATAAGTAGAAGGTATTCTGTTTTGGCCCTTTATTGAATATTAATAGTAAAATCAACCAGCCTGTAAGGGACTGATTAAATGTCCAGTAGATTAATCCCAAGTTGCTGTCGGCGTAGAGAATCATGCCTGCCCAGAGCGGATTGGCCATTTCGGTGTAGATGTCGATGAAGGAGTTTTTGTATAAAGTTCCAATGAAAAAGAGCGTTCCCCAACCAAAGAAAAGTAAAAGGAGCTTGTAATTGAATTTTCGGAGATGTTTTCCAGTTTGAAAAACCACAAGAACGGTTCCGATGAAAGTCCAGAAAAACAAAGCAAATCGTCCAAACTCTAAGCCAAAAGCTTTTCCTAAGGCTGCTGCAGGCAGATAAAAACCCAAGTAATAGGTCATCATAGTGGTTTTGCCTTCCAGAAAATGCCCAGGAAAACCATTTACTTTGTAGATTACAGGCCAGTCGTATTTTACCAAATCAGCAAATAGGGCTCCGCGGTACAGATGGTCGTTGTTTTGGTAGGTATAATGCCCTATTCCCGAGAAAAAAATAATGAACAGAATAATCAACAAGGACATCCATACGGTTTTGGGATTTCTGGTTACCAAAAAGTTGATAGAGAAATCGGAATAGGTATGCCTCAAACATAGAAAAATAGAGACAATTGTTATGCAAGAAAACGCAATTGCTGAAGGTAGATTGAGCCACGCAATGCAAAATATCAGGAATGGTAGGCTTAAATAGATATATGCAGCCTTGGTTAGTATGCCATCCCAGTTTGCTTTCATCTGCCTTCTTCTTCTAAGAGGTTAGTAGATCTTTTAATAAATTTCAGAATCAAATACAAAATTGTACTTACAGCAAAGCCCCAAAACCAAAACGTTGGCTTGAAGGTATATTCGCCCCATTTGATGTATTCGCCCACAATGTCGAAGATATAAAACAAACCAAACATGGCCGCAACACCATTTTTCTCTTTTTTCAAAATCTTTTTAATAGAAAAAGGATATTTAGGTTTAACCGGAGATTGGAGTTTGGGTATAAATGCAGGTTTGTCTGATGCCCATTTGAGATATGGCTCGCCAAATTTTCTTCTTAAAAATGCTTCTTCTGCAAACATAATACGCTCGTAGTAAACCCAATATGTAAACGTGAATGCCACCAAATACCATAGGTCAGCGGTTAACATGGCCACACCCAACCACATCAAGAAATTTCCCAAGTAAAGCGGATGACGTACTATCGAATATATGCCTGTTTGGTTAAGTTCATCGGCTACTTGGCCCTCGCTAGTGTTTCTGCCTGAAGTGTTGGCGGGTGTATGACCAACGGCGTAAATTCTTACCAACAAGCCCAATAATCCCACCGCCAGACAGATTAACCAGTAGTTGAAGCCTAAGTCAGGATAGCTCATGTCGTATATTTTGTAGGCATAAACACCCAAGCCCGAAGCCAAAAAGAAAATAGGAATGTAGCTGCGAAATTTAAACAATACGTTGCCCTGTTCCTCCAATTCTTCTATTAATGCCATAATTGTTTTTGGTTATTCGCCACAAAGGTAATGATAAAAGGCTTTTGGAGCGAATATTCTTGAAATGTATCGGCAGGCCAAGTATTAGTTTTTTAAATACCATTTGGTGTAGCTTTTGGCCTCAGATAGATTGATGTTTTCCAAGAGAATCACGATATATTATGTCATGGCATTTATTTAAAATCTGTGCTTAGCTAAACTACCTAGATTTGGGAATCTTTTACAGATGCTTTTTCTAGTGCTTTTGGCAGAATATCCTTGTCTTCAAGCAGCATAGCCGTTTTCGAGCCTTTTTCTTTTATATCCAATTCCCAGTTCATAGAAGCCGCCAGCTGCTTCATCATCACTTTTACTTGATTGGCTGCAATCTGCGGCAAATCACTCTCCTGAGCTTTTTCTTGCATCATTTTTTTGGCTTCGGCCAATATAGCAGTATAGTCTTCGTTGTTGAATTTGCTCAAAAGTCCTTGGTTGAGGTCATAAAATTTGTAGTCGGTATCTACTGAAAGTATTTCTGCGGGGGCAAATTCTTCTATCACCAGTTTCCGCTCGGTGTTTTCTCTGCTGAATTTCATTTTGCTAAAATCATAACCAACCGAAACTTTTGCTTTGGCCACTACCAAGGCCTTGTTGCTGGACTTAAATAAACCCCAAAATTCCTTTTTTGAGTTGTGGTCGTATATTTCGGTAAAATATCCTTCGGCCAAAACTACCTTGAAGACCTTCTCTATTCTTTCGAGCAAAACGTGGGATTCCAACCGAATACTTTCGGAATTATCTTTAATTTTTTTGCCATAAACCCAATTGAATATTTGCCAAGAAGCCAAGCTTCCTACTACCAAAGCAATTATAAATAATAGAAATTCCATATTGTATTTTGTGATTTGAAGGTCTAATTTAGGAACATTATCATAAATTTGTTCTAAAATTACAAAATTCATTATCGAAGCACAGTCTCCTACATTAATAATCATAGTTGGTCCCACGGCAGTTGGCAAAACAGACTTGTGCGTAAAACTCGCTCAGTGGCTCGGTTGTGACATAATTTCTTGCGATTCTCGACAATTTTATAAAGAGCTGAATATTGGCACAGCCAAACCAAGGCCAGAAGAAATGCAAGACGTACCGCATCATTTTATAGATACCCAGAGTGTGGAAGTGCTTTATAGTGCGGGTGATTTTGAGCGAGATGTGGAGGCTTTTTTGGAGTCATATTTTCAAGAAAAGAACGTGGTTATTATGACGGGCGGCTCGGGATTGTTTGTGGATGCATTGGTCAATGGCCTAGATTATATGCCGCAAGCTCCGTTAGAATTACGGGCTGAGCTTATGCAAAGACTTGAAAATGGTGAAAAAGAAATCTTACAAAACGAACTCAAATCTTTAGATGCCTTGGCTTATGAAAATATAGACATTCAGAATAGTCAGCGGTTGATCCGTGCTTTGGAGGTTTGTTTTAGCACAGGCAAACCATTTTCTTCTTTTCAAAAAAAAGGAGAAAAGGAGCATTTTTACAAAGTAGTAAAAATTGGAATTGAAAGACCCCGAGAAGAATTGTATCAAAAAATAAACGCTCGTGTGGATGTGATGTTGAAGCAAGGACTCTTGGACGAGGTGAAAAGCTTGGAGAAATATAAAGAAAAGAATGCCCTTCAAACTGTCGGTTACAAAGAAGTATTTGGGTATTTTGCTGACGAACATGACTACCAAACCATGGTGGATTTGATAAAACGCAATACCCGAAGATATGCCAAAAGGCAGATGACTTGGTTTAAAAACAAGGACAAGTTCGAATGGTTTGATGCTCAGGCTTTTGAAGATATCAAAAGTTTTATAGCCAAAGTAATGGTATAAAAAACGTAAATTTTTCTATCAGAATTGGGTAGTTTCCTTTATTTTTAGAAAAGCATCTTACCGTTTGCTTTCAAAACAACAGAATTATGTCAAAAATTATCATAGCCATTGACGGTCATTCGTCTTGCGGCAAAAGCTCAACCGCCAAAAAAGCCGCCGCCATTATGGCCTATAGCTACATTGACACTGGAGCAATGTACCGTGCAGTTACTTTGTATTTTCTCCAAAATCACGTTTCGGTTTCTAATCAAAAAGAAGTTGAAAAAGCTTTGGAAAATATAACCATAGAGTTCAGAATCAATACCTCTGGGCAAAATCAGACCTATCTTAATGGCTTGAATGTGGAGGATGAAATCAGGAAATTGTATGTAGCCAACAAAGTGAGTGAGGTGAGTGCCATAGCTGCGGTAAGGCATGCCATGGTAGATCAACAACGTAAAATGGGTAAGAAAAAAGGCTTAGTAATGGATGGAAGAGACATAGGTACGGTGGTTTTTCCTGAGGCCGAACTCAAGATATTTATGACCGCTGACCCACTCGTAAGAGCACAAAGACGCCAAATAGAATTGATGGGAAAAGGCGATGTGCTAGATATAGAAGAAATTTTAGAAAATATCAAAAAACGAGATATTATTGACAGCACACGTGCAGAAAGTCCACTCAAACAAGCCGACGATGCGGTAGTGATAGATACCACTTACATGACCCTCGACGAGCAAGTAGATCAGGTGATTCTTTTGGCCGACATGGTGGTTTTAAAAAAATGGTAAGCTTGAAAAAATACGATTTCATAATAGTAGGTAATGGTCTTGCGGGCTCGCTTTTAGCCAATGAATTGTTAGAGAAAGGCCAAAAAATACTGGTCTTTGCAGATATAAGCATGAAGTCCTCAAGTATGGTTGCAGGTGGCATGGTGAACCCCGTTACAGGCAAGTATTTGGCAAAAACTTGGCTCATTGACGAGCTTTTTGGTTTGTTGTTTGATTATTACCGAGGCTTGGAAGTGGAGTTTAAGGAGCGTTTTTTTTATCAAACAGGTTTGTTCAGGCCTTTTGCAAACGAAGAAAGTAAGGCTAATTTTCTGAATCAAATAGAAAAACACCAGTTACACGATTATCTTGAGGTTCAAGAAAACACAAATGCCTATTCGCCACATTTCAATGTTAACTTAGGAGGCATGTACACCCAAAAGGCGGGTTGGCTTGATGTACCAACATTGCTATCAAAGATTAAAGAAAAGCTTATTTTCTGGGAGGCCTACAAAGAGGCTAAATTCGTACATGAAGATTTGATTTTTGAAGATTCTGGTTTTCGATATAAGGATATTTTCACTCAGAAAATCATTTTTTGTGAGGGCTTTTATGCTGTACAGAATCCGTTTTTTAATTGGTTGCCTTTCAATCCTGTCAAAGGAGAGAGCCTTTTGGCAAAAATAAACGATTATGGCATTCAGTCCATTGTGAACCAAGGTAAGTGGATTATGCCGCTTGGGAATGGCACGGTACGCATTGGGGCCACTTATAGCTGGCATGAGCTCGATTTTGAAAACACCGAACGTGGGCGAGATGAGTTGCTATCTAACGCAACAAAAATATTAAATACTGAATTTGAAATTATGGGTCAGCAGGCTGGAGTGAGGCCTTCAACCAAAGACCGGCGACCTATTTTGGGTGAACATCCTTATCACAAAAACATGTTTATATTTAATGGATTGGGTACAAAAGGCGTTTCATTGGCACCGTATTTTGTAAAACAGCTAACAGATTTCATATTTCTTCAAAAAGATATTAATCCCGAAGCAAACATTGAAAGGCATTATCCGTTATATTCGTAGTTGTTAAATGGTTTTTTAAGATTTTTTGACCTTTTCTTAAACTAATGGCGTCTATAAAAACATTACTTTTTGCTGGAGCATTATCTGTTTTTCTAAGTTCAGAGGCTTTTTCGCAGCGTTATTATGGCGTTACGGGAGAAGAATTTGGAAAAAGTAAGATTCAGAAGAAAAGGTTCGATTGGAAAACCATTAAAAGCAACAATTTCGAGTTCAATTTCTATCGAGGTGGTGAGGACTTAGCCCGTAAAGCTGCAAAAAAAGCCGAAGAAGAATATGAGAAAGTAACTGAAACCTTGGGTTACACGCCTTTTTCGGTTATGAAAGTGTTTATTTACAATTCACAAGAAGATCAAAAGCAAAGCAACATTGGTTCTACTGTTCCGTTGGATTTAGATGGTGGTATATTAAATCTTTCCAAGGCCCGGGTACAACTTCCTTATCAAAAAAACGATTCTCTTTTTTATAATAAATTGATTAAGGAAATCGCCAATTTGTTTGTATATGACATGCTCTATGGTGGTAGTTTAAAAGAGGCAGTTCAGAGTCAGCTGCTACTAATGGTGCCCGATTGGTATATTAGCGGCATTTCTGCATACATTGCTGAGGCTGACAATTCTGCTAAATATGAGCAGTTTAAGACGGTTATTTCCAAAAACAAAAACCAGAAACTATCTCAATTGAGAGGTAAAGACGCAGAGGTAATCGGGCAGTCGATATGGCATTACATTACGATCAAATACGGCAAGGATAACATTTCTAACATTCTGAATCTTACCCGAATTATCAGAAATGAGCAATCGAGTATAACCAGTACTTTGGGTTTGTCTTTTGCCAAGTTTCAAAGAGAATGGCAGGCGTTTTATTTGGAGGGTAACTTGGGAAGAGAACTGAAAAAGGAGGTGGTGATAGTAGAAGAAGATCTATCTTCTAAATCAATTGTGGACTTAAATCTAAAAAAAGGAGAAATTGATACCGATAATTATGTTTTTGACGAGGTTAATATTCAGCAATATAAGCTTCTGAAAAAAATAGATGATTCTCCAAACATATTGGTAGGCAATGGACAAAGAGAGAGTTTGAAAAAATCGGTTGATGATTTTAAACTTGGTCCTGTAAAATTGTATAACAATTTATTAGTTTCAGGGGGTAATGATGTGGGAATATTGATGGACCCTGCAAGAAGGTTTGGAGTAGGTTATAAGTTGATGTTTAATGATTTGTTAGAGAATAATGTACTTACTTTGAAGACATACGTACGTCCATCAGCTCCCTTTTTTAAGAACTACGACTACTCGCTTACCTACGGCAATTTTGCCAAGAAAATAGACTATATTTTTAAGTTTGAGAAGCGTTCTATCAACTTTGATGGTATTGATGAGGACAATAATTATTTATTCAGGCCAATAAAAATTTATCCGCAGGCAGACAAAACTATATTGTTATCCAGGAGAATTGTATCTCAAAAATTTTCGGCCAGTGTGATATATCCTTTTTCGGAGAATCTTAAGTTCGAGTTTACGCCGTCGTTTTTAAAAGCTACTGACATAGATTATGAACTCCCGGGTCGTGAAAACCTCAATAATCTTTATCTTTCTGCTGGTGTAAACTTGGTTTTTGACAATACAGTGGCCAACTCAAGCGGCATAAATCTCGGTACGCGGGGTAAGTTTGGTGTGGAGAAAAATATTAGTTTTAGGGATGCCAAACAGAACTTTGAGAGCCTGAATCTTGACGTAAGACATTATCAGAAATTGGTCAAGGGATTGGTTTTAGCTGGTAGATTTAATTTTGGTAAAAGCATGGGCAATGCTCCAAAATTCTCATATTTGGGCGGAATGGAAAATACTTTAAATCGCTCTATTTATGAAACTCAAGGGCTACTGCCAGGACCTGCTGGTGACTTTAGAGATATTCTTTTTTATAATTTTCCGGGCCAACTTCGTGGCTTTGATTTTGCTCGATTGTTCGGCAATAATCACATTCTTTCCAATTTTGAGCTAAGAGGGCATTTGGCAGAGTATTTCCCAAGAAGCTCTATGTCGAGTACCTTTCTAAGAAGCCTCCAAGTGGTTGCATTTTATGACATTGGTACAGCCTGGAATGGAAACAAGGGCCCATTTAGTAGACAGAATAGTCTGAATACCATTCTTATTGGTACCGATGGTATTAGCCCGTTTTTTGCCGAAGTAACCAACTTCAAAAATCCTTTTTTAATGGGAACTGGTATTGGTTTAAGGACTACGGTTTTAGGTGTTTTTGTGAAGGCGGACTATGCTATAGGCAAGGAGGATAAAAACTTTGCAGAACCTAAACTTTATATTTCTATCGGAAAGGACTTCTAATTCAAGGTACTCTAAGCACTCGTTTTTATGTTAAAATTATCGTCTGAATTCATTCAGTAATTTTGGTATCATTCTTCTTGGCATAGTTTTAGCACTATAATATTAGCCTCTATAAGGGGCTTTTTTGTATTTAGCTTAAAAAATACTTTTTCTTCCTATTCTTTTGTTTTTAATTAAGTTGCTTGTAGTCAAGTGGATATAGTGAATAGGTGATACTCCGATAAATAAATAACTATTTTTTTTTCGATTGGCATAGTTTTGGATAGTTTAAAAATACGAATAGGTCGTTTTGGATTTAGTCGGTTTTGATATTTTTATTTTTGTGAGCATTTAAGTTTTTCTGAAATAATAAAAATTTAGGCAATGGTAGGAAATATTTTATTTACTTGATGTGTGCGTTTTTGAGTGTGCTTCTTGTAGACATAAGATTGCTCTAGCATGGAATAAGCTTAATTGATTGAATGGTATTACCGAAAACTAGAATATTTCCGAAATCAATAAACTGAACTATTTGATAAACAATAATTTTGTTTTCAAAATACGAAGAAAAACATTTATAATTTTATTTATGATAATTTCATGAAACAGCTTTCCTACCGATTATTTTTTTTTGGATTTTTAGTGCCTTTGCTAAGTTTTGGCTCTATTTTGTTTAGAGGTAGGAACGAAAGTTTAGATGGTCATTTTAATGGTAGAATTTCAGTATGTAAATTAGTAATCACAGCTATGATTTTACCCTTTTGTGTGAGTGGTTTTGTATATGCTAAAGAGTTATATTTATTGGTTAATCAGAGTTTCAATGATGTGATGCTAAATATTGGCGGAGCTATTAAAAATACGGGTTATTGGTTTGATCAATGTAATACTAGGATCATAAGGACAGTTGTTGAATATAATTTACCCATCATTGGTGTAGGTAAAGCCACCCAAACTAGCGGTTCATGGTTATTTAATGCTACTCCTAGTGTGAGCTTTTGGACGGTAACTTCACTAGCTAATGCCAACGCATTAAGTTTAGAAATAAACGGTGTGGATATTGCTCCTGGTGTTTTCTTTAACATTTCACAATTAATGACAAGTTCAGAAATAAGCTCATTCCTGAGCAATCTATTCTTAACAGAAGTTGACATTGCTACCTCATATTTTTCGGTTCCGATCGAGTGGTACACAAGTAATGAAAATACGGTAGAAGTTCTAGCTCCCTTTTTCTACGGAACAGGGATTTTTTGGTTTAAATATAATCAGCCGATAGGTCAAACTTCCACTGAGGCGGCAGTCAATGCCGACAATTCGCTTACAATACGTGGTTTTGGTCGTTATACTTTTACTTCTTCACTTACTAATTGTTCGGCTACCTGTTGTTATCCAATTACTTTGATTCGAGGGACAATATCCGACTTGACGTTTACAAAAGCTCTTAATGTAACCACAAGGGTAGCCGGTGGTCTGATTACCGACACACTCAATATTATTGACCAAGAAAAGCTGACCACTACGGACATCCAATTTTCCAATCAGCTAAATAATAATGGTTCAGTCACTTCCATAAATGTATTATTGCTTAATGAATTGTCAAAAGGATTGATTAAAGAGGGGGGTACAATTGGGTTATTGATCGAAGGGATTGATCAAAAAATCGTAATTCCTATGTTAACAGTAGGAACCACGAAAACTTACAAAACCAAGCTAACCAAAGCTGGTAAGTTGAACAAGGTTTCTGCAAACCAAGGCAATTCTATCAAAAGCAATAACAGCGAAGATTTCGCTATTGATTTTACTACTTGTCGGCAAACAGATAGAGCCATGGCTTTCAAGGCTGATACAATAAGACAATCAAATGGAAGTTTCAAGATTATGTTCACTGCATTAATTAAATACTTCGAAACTCCTGCGTCTTTCTCAATAGTTGGTAATCTAGGTCATAATCTGAACAGCTTGTTAGCTACAAACAATTCGTTCCCTAAAACTCCTAAAACCACACTGATATTGGCAACGAGTAAGTTAGCCGCTAGAAAACAAGACACTATTATGTTTACTTTTAGCTTAGTAACGGGTTCTAATAAAAAATTCCAGAACGAAGCGATTGCTAATGGGACAGGAGTACATACGAATGGAACAACATCAAGAATTATAGATATGTCTAACACGGGTGTTAATTCAAATATTTCGGGATGCACGCCGACTCAGATTATATTTGGTAGGCAAAAACAAGTCTCTGAAATTAATACTTTAGTTGGGCAAGCAATATCTTCAATTAATAAAACAAAACTGGAAGAAGGTACTTTCAATATGACCTACCAAGCTATTGTCAATAGTTGTGGTAATCAAGAACTGACCAAAGTAGTTATTTGTGATACACTTAGTAATGAATTTTCGTCTCCTAAAGATGTGAACGTTGTTTCGAGTACAAATACTAGATTGTTCGGAGGTAAGCATTATTTAAACTTTATTACAGAAAAAAAAATACTCTATAAATAGGGAGGGGATAAAACCTTTTCTACTAATTAGAAAAAATAAAAATTTTTATATTTTTACTAATCTGTTGAATGTCAATCTATTTCGGTTGAATAAAAAGAAAAAAAATCAGGAAAATAATTATAAATAAACAGACAATGAAACATTTACACTCCGCAAGGGATAAGGCTATAGTATTTGCCCTATTATGTCTTTTTTTTACCACAAAAATCTTTGCACAGCAGGAGGTCATGTATTCTCAATACATGTTCAATACACTTGCCATCAATCCTGCCTATGCTGGTAGTAGAGATGTTCTGAGCCTCACCGCTTTAGGAAGGTATCAATGGCTGGATAGAAACGTGCCTGGTTCTCCAACTACTCACTCGTTTTCTTTAGATATGCCAATAAAAAATGAAAAAATGGGTATAGGTCTTGTTGCCTACAACGATGCCCTCGGAGTTGCAAAAAATACTGGACTAAACTTAGCTTTTGCCTACAGATTTAATGTAGGTGCCAAAACTACCATGTCCTTAGGTTTACAGCCAACAGTAACAAATGTCAACCTAGCACTTTCGCAAGTTACAACACTAGTGGATGAAAATATTTTCTCATCAAACAGAAGTAGATTCATGTTTAATGCAGGCTTGGGGATGTTCGTGAGCAATGATAAATCTTATTTTGGATTCTCTGTTCCTCAAATCATTGAGCAAAGAATTACTCCAAATATACCAAGTAGCACGGGTAAAATTAAGAGACATTATTTTGCTATGATGGGCTTTGTGGTTGGAAAAGGAAACTTCAAGATAAAACCATCAACTATGTTACGATATGCAGCAGGTTCTCCATTGGGTATTGATGGTAACGTTAATTTTTGGTACAAAGATAAAATCTCTTTAGGTGTTTCAGGAAGAAAATCTCAGACTGTACTTTCGGGTCAGGATAACATAGACGCTGTAGTTGGTATGTTCGAATTGCAACTTACTCCGCAGCTAAGATTAGGCTTGGCTTATGATTACAATAACAACAGGCTTAATACCAAAGTAGGCGGCACTTCGGCTTTGTACAATAAGCTCACCGGCACCCCTACATACGAGTGGTTGCTCAGGTACGAGTTTGGCTATGGAAAGTCTAAGATTCTCACACCTCGGTATTTCTAATGCCAAAGTCCCTAAAATAAAATAATAAAATTATGTTTATCAGGATTAAAAGAAAAATTGCACTGTTGGTATGTGTTGGGCTGGTGTCTTATATGGCTATGGGTCAGAATGCACTTTTGAAGACTGCTCAACACCACTTTGATAATTTAAGTTACGTTAGAGCTATCGATGCTTACGAACAAGCCTTGAAAAAGAAGGGGATTTCAGGAGGAGAGAAATTTTCAGCCATGAAAAATCTCTCTGAAAGCTATTTAAAGGTGAAAGATGCCGTAAATGCTGAAAGAGTCTTGCGTGATTTGGTAAGTTCTTCTAGCGATTTCTCAGGAGATCGTGCAAAAGTACTGATGGACTACGCACAAGCTTTGGCCAGTAACGCAAAATATAAAGAATCACAGGAGCAATACCAAAAATATTTGGCCATTGTGGATAATGATATTATAGCCAAAGGTTTCTCTAAACTTTATGATGATGTAAGTGTTTTATCAAAAAATGCCGCTTGTTATAAAGTAGATTATCTTTCTATCAATACCAACGCAGCAGATTTTAGTCCGACAAACTATCAAAATGGTTTAATATTTGTTTCAAACAGACGCAACACTTCGGGTATAAGAAGAGTTTTTTCTTGGGATAATTCACCATTTTTGGATTTGTATCATCTTGAGGATATCGCCTATCTTTCTGCCACAGAGGCGGGTCTAGGTGGCGGTGGATCTTCATCAAGGAAGGCGAAGTCTGGCTCGGGTGGGACAGTTGGTTCTGACGAGTACACCATGCCAACGGCCAACGACTCTCGTACAATAGGTAGTTTCGGTGGTAAAAATATCTCTCAAGGTTATGGATACGCTGACAAACCAATGACTGAAAGTGATAGAATGGGGGGGACGATTAACTCAAAATATCATGAAGGTCCAGCTGCGTTTTTCAAAGATGGCTCAAAAGTTATTTTTACAAGAAATAACACATCTTCACGTGGTACAGCTAAAAAGAGTTCTGATGGCATCATTAAGCTCAAACTCTACATGGGCGAATCTAAAAAAGACGGCTGGGGAAATGTGGTCGAGTTGCCTTTTAACTCTAACGAATACTCAATGGGCCATCCAGCACTTTCACCTGACGAAAAACTATTGTTTTTTGCATCTGATATGCCAGGTGGATTTGGTGGAACAGATATCTATGTGACACGTTATGATGGAGTTAACTGGTCAGCACCTGTAAACTTGGGTAATGCCATCAATACCAAAGGCAACGAAATGTTTCCTTATGTTGATGAAAAAGGTAACCTTTACTTCTCTTCTGAAGGTCTACCTGGTTTAGGTGAATTGGATATCTTCTTTACTCAGTTAGATGGAGTTACTCAAAAAGGAAGAGTAATTAACTTAGGTGCTCCAATAAACTCAAGCAAAGACGACTTTGGTATCATTACCGACGGTCTAAGACAAAGCGGATATTTCAGCTCCAACCGTAAAAGAGGTGGAAGCGATGATGATATTTACAAATTCGACAGAGAATGTGAAATCAAAGAGGGTTGTGAATTGTTGATTGCTGTGTACGATACGGACACTAAAATGCCACTAGACAACACTACCCTTAATTACACCGATGAAGCAGGGAATAACATAGAATTGGTAACAAACGCCGAGGGAATAATAGCTATTGATAACATAGCAGTTGAATATGAGTATAGATTCAAAACTAAACGTGATGGTTATAACAATAACACAGTTAGTTATTCAACTGATGTGTGTGACAACGAGCCATCTAGATTAGAGATCCCTCTAGAAAGACCTAAAATTGTCGATTCTACTGAAAATGTAATTGCTATTACGCCTGATAAATCTAGATTGTCAGAAGATGGTTCAACAGTAAATGCTGACTTTGACAAAAGTTCTGACAATGGTAATAGCAAAAATCCAAAGAAAATCTTGCAGTCGGGTACAAACAAGGTAGGTAAAATTTGTATTATCAAAGGAAAAGTTTCGTTGCAATCTAACAAGCAATCTATCGAGGGCGTGTTGGTATCTTTGAAAAACGGATGTGACAATTCAATAGTAACCGCTTACTCTGACAAATACGGAAACTTCCAGTTTACAGCTTTAGAAGGATGCGACTATACCATTGAAGGTAAGAGAGAAAATATGGCTTCAAAGTCTAAATCGCTTAAGAATTTGAACTGTAAAACAAACGAAATCATAAGTACAGATTTATTTATGTTTACCAAGGGAGATGTGGTAGAAATCGAAAACATTTACTTCGACTACGGAAAATTTAATATACGTTCTGATGCAAGAGTGGAATTGGATAAATTGGTGAAACTAATGCGTGAATATCCAAAAATGAAAATTGAGTTAGGTTCTCATACGGATAGCAGAAGCCCTTCTGATTTTAACCAAAAATTGTCTGATGAAAGGGCCAAAGCATCTTCTGATTACCTATTCAAAAGAGGCATAAGCCGCTCAAGAGTAGAGTACAAAGGTTACGGAGAGACAATTTTGGCAAATAATTGTGCTGACGGTGTTCAATGCTCTGAAGCCGAACACCAAAGAAATAGACGTACTGAAATAAAAATCCTACAAATGGATTAAGTTTATAACAAGAATTTATAATTTGACCGTTTAGAAATAGACGGTCATTTTTTTGAACAAAAAGTACAATATTAATCAGCTGCATGCAAGTCTTTATAAGTAAACTACTAAGCATAAAGACAACCTTGCGTCAAAACATAAAATTATGAAAAAAGTTTTTTTGATGTTATTATTCTTGATATCCCACAAAGGATTTTCGCAAATAGGTCTTTTGAAGCAGTATCACTTGAACTATTTAGCCATAAATCCGGCATTGGCCGGAGAGAACGGCCCATTTACATTGAAAGGTATTTTGGGCAATCAATTCAATGGATCGGTTCGACTCAATCAGGTCAACCAAGTCTTAGTTTTAGATGGCCAATTGTACAACAAAGGAGGCTTGGCTTTTCAGGGATACAGAAACAATTCTGGTAATATCATAACTACTGGTTTGGGTTTTAGCTATGCCAAAGGTTACGAAATCGGTGAATTAAAACTTAAAATGGGTGCGAATGCGGGTATTTTTATTCAACCCAACATGTTGGCTGCCAATTTGACGCAACGTGTACTACTACACGGCGGTCTTGGTGTTTTTAGTAGCTACAAGGGCGTGTTTTTGGGTGTTTCTAATCCTATGCTTTTAGCGTCTCGCCAAATTGGTGAACAAAAACCGTTCCTCGTAAATGGCGGTTATATTTTTGACAACGAGTCAATCTTTGGCTTTAATGCTAACGTATTGTATTACCACGATATTCAAACTTCAAGAAACAGCTACGATTTTAATTTTAAAGCTTCTGTAAATAACAGATTTGGTATCGGTGCATCTTATCGTTTTAATAAGCTCATGGCCTATGGTGAATCCAAACCTACTGTTATACCTTTTGCGGAGTATAAGGCCACTAGAACCATGACTTTTGCCTTATCATATGATTCTAGTTCGACTACCGAGACTAGACCCAATACGGCAAATTTGGCGGTTGGTGGCGTTTTTCAGTTTATGGTTAAATACAACAGCGATGATTCTGGAGGCGATAGTTGGTTTTTTGGAAAGTTTTGATTTTGTATTTAAATATTTAGCAAGTTATCTAATTAATATTTCAAAAAAAGCTCATGTTTTTTCTTATTTTTCTTTAAAAAGTTCAATAAAAGGAAATATTTAATACATTTTTTATAAAAAAAACACAAATTTTTGCTTATTAAAAATAAAAATATTTAGTTCGCATTAAAATATTTTTATTCACGTTTAAGTATTACGAAATCATAGGTTTATTTTGGAATTAAACAACGCTTCAAGAGTACAAAAATAACAATGGATCAGTTCTCATATATAGCTAATGGCGATGTAGCCGCCTTAGAATCACTTTACCAACAATACCTTCAAAATCCAGAATCAGTAGATGTCAGTTGGCAATATTTTTTCAAGGGATTTGAATTTTCAAAATCTTGGAACGCTGAGGTTCCTGAGTCTATTGGAATATCTTCTGATGACCAAAAAGACAGAATTTCCAAAGAACGTGAAGTAGTGCATCTGATACGCGGATACAGGTCACGCGGACACATGATGTCGAAAATAGACCCGCTTTATGCTGTCAGAAAATACAACGCCAATCTCGATTTGTCGTTTTTTTACCTATCAGAAAAAGATTTAGATACTGTTTTTGAAGCGGGAGTGGAGGTTTTTGGAAGACCAGCTACTTTAAGAGAAATAGAAACTTCTTTGAAGACCATTTATGGAGGCAAAATTGGTTTTGAATATCTCTTTATCAGGGATAGCAATATCAAGAATTGGTTCAGGAAAAAAATCGAGAAGGATTACCTGACCTACAATCCTTCGTTTGACCAAAAGAAAAGAATTCTTAAGAAAGTAAATCAAGCCGTAGCTTTTGAAAATTTCCTGCATACCAAATTTTTAGGTAAAAAAAGATTCTCACTAGAAGGTGGGGAGTCGGCAATAGCTGGTCTTGACGCCGCCATATTAAAAGGGGCTGAGTTAGGTGTTGAAGAGGTAGTGATAGGAATGGCACACAGAGGTAGACTCAATGTTCTGACCAATATCATGCAGAAGCCTTATGATCAAGTTTTTAATGAGTTTGAGGAAAACGTACCTACCTTAGAATTTAGCGACGGTGACGTAAAATACCACATGGGTTATTCGAGCCAAATAGAGACTCCAAGTGGAAAAAGAGTTTCAATGAAACTCATGGCTAATCCTTCGCACTTAGAAACAGTGGATCCTGTTGTTTTGGGTTATGCCCGAGCAAGAGCCGATGCTCACTTTGAAAGTCAAGGTCTTAAGCCCAACGAGTTTGCCGACATTTATGACAAGATTCTTCCAATAATTATTCATGGCGACGCATCTTTGGCGGGTCAGGGTATTGTTTATGAAATAGCCCAAATGTCGAATCTACCTGGATATTATGTGGGTGGTGCGATACATTTCATTATAAATAATCAAATAGGTTTCACGACAGACAACGCAGACGCCCGTTCGACTTTGTACTGCTCAGACGTGGCCAAAATGTTGGATACGCCTATTTTCCACGTAAACGGTGACGATCCTGAGGCTGTGGTTTATGCCATGGAGCTTGCCTTAGAGTTTAGAAAAGAATTCAATAAGGATGTTTTTGTGGATATGATTTGCTATCGTAAACATGGCCACAACGAAGCCGATGAGCCACGTTTTACACAGCCGGGCATGTACGAGTTGATTAGTAAGCATCAAACACCAAGAGAAATCTATGTAGATAAACTCAAGGCAGATGGTACGATAAGCGAGGAGGATGCCAAGCAAATAAGAGCTCAATTTGACGACGGCTTGCAAGATATTCTATCAAAAGTAAAACAAAATCAGTTGCCTTACCAACTTCCAAAACTAGAAAGAGACTGGGCAAAACTACGTCGTTCTACCATCGAAGATTTTGAAGAATCGCCCAAAACAGGTATTTCTAATGAAGTAATGGCTCAAGTTGGAGCGGTTTTGTCAAATGTACCCGAGGGTTTTACGCCTATCAAACAAATAGAAAAGGTTTTAGAGGAACGTAAGGATATTTTTGCAGGTAAGAAACCATTCAATTGGGCGGCTGCAGAATTGTTGGCTTTTGGTTCATTGCTGCAACAAGGCAATTGGGTACGTATGACAGGCCAAGACGTGCAAAGAGGTACTTTTTCTCACCGACATGCCATTCTACATGATATCAAAAACTACAACCGATACAATAATCTAGCTCATATCAGCCCTGATCAAGGAAAATTCGAGATTTACAACTCGTTCCTTTCAGAATATGCTGTTATGGGATTTGAATATGGATATGCCTTGGCCAATCCAAGTGCTTTGGTTATTTGGGAGGCACAGTTTGGCGACTTTGCCAACGGTGCACAAATCATGATTGACCAGTTTTTGGTAGCTGCCGAGTCAAAATGGAACTCCATGAACGGTTTGGTGTTGTTACTTCCACATGGTTATGAAGGTCAAGGGCCAGAACACTCTAACGCCCGACCGGAGAGATTTTTGCAATTGGCAGCTGAATACAACATTTATGTATGTAATTGCACTACCCCGGCCAACTTTTTCCACATGTTGAGAAGGCAAGTCGCTTTACCATTCCGCAAGCCATGTGTACACATGTCACCGAAGTCGATGTTAAGACATCCTTTGGCGGTTTCTAACATGAGTGATTTTGCCGAAAATACTAGTTTCCAAGAAATTATAGGAGATGAAACGGTAGATCCGAAGAAAGTAAGAAAGGTGTTATTGTGTAGCGGGAAAATTTATTATGATCTTCACAAAAGGAGATTAGACGAAAATAGAGAGGATATTGCTATCATAAGATTGGAGCAATTGTATCCTTTCCCGAAAACAAAAATAGAAGCAGAACTGGCCAAATACAGTAAAGCCGAGAAAATCTGGGTTCAGGAAGAACCATTAAATATGGGATATTGGTCATTTATTACCAGAGAATTCCCTGTAGGTATAGATGATGTGATTTCCAGAAAACTAAGTGCTTCACCAGCAACTGGTTATACAAAAAATCACAACGATATCCAAAGTAAAATTTTAGAAAAAGCATTCCAATTGAATTAATTATGGCTATTGACATGAAAGTGCCTTCGGTAGGCGAATCAGTAACAGAAGTTACTATAGCTGCCTGGGTAAAAAAAGATGGGGATTTTGTAAAAATGGACGAAGTTATTTGTGAGCTTGAGTCTGATAAAGCTACCTTCGAGCTCCCTGCTGAGGCAGACGGTATTCTTCGTATTATCGGGAAAGAGGGCGATACCCTTAAAATCGGTGCTGCTATTTGCTCTATTGAACCACAAAATGCTGCAAGCAGCGAAAAGTCCGAGCCATTACCTCTGGAGGTTAAGCCGGCGGTTGTTTCTGAACCGGTAGCAGCAGCGGAAGGACAAAAAGTCGAAGTTTTGGAAATTAAAGTGCCAACAGTAGGCGAGTCCATTACAGAAGTTACGATTGCCAATTGGTTGAAGAAATCAGGTGATACCGTTGGTTTAGACGAGATTATTTGTGAATTAGAATCTGACAAGGCCACTTTCGAATTGCCCTCGCCATTTGCGGGTACACTTACTATCATTGCTCATGAAGGAAGCGTGGTAGCTATTGGTGGTGCGTTGGCATCTGTCACAGTAGGTGGGGCGGTAGTTACTCCAAGTGCAACGTCAGTGGTAGAAACTACGGCGTCGGCTCCAGCTGCAACAGCCGGAACCTATGCAGAAGGTCATCCATCTCCAGCTGCCGCTAAGGTGATGGCTGAAAAAGGACTAACTGCCAATCAGGTTAGTGGCTCAGGCGTAGGTGGCAGAATCACCAAAGAAGACGCACAAAAGGCCTCTTCAGCACCAGCAGCATCTGCTCCAGTGGCTACTACGACTCCCAAAGTTGCGGAAACAGCTGCCAAGGAAGAAAGAGGCTCAAGAAGAGAAAAAATGAGTTCGCTTCGGAAGACCATTGCCCGTAGATTGGTAGCCGTGAAAAACGAGACGGCCATGCTCACTACTTTTAACGAAGTAGACATGAAACCAATTATGGACCTCAGAAAACAGTACAAGGATAAATTCAAAGATACGCACGGTGTTGGGCTTGGCTTTATGTCATTCTTCACCAAGGCATGTTCTATTGCACTGCAGGACTTCCCAGTTGTAAATGCATTTATAGATGGAGATGAGGTAGTTTACAATGATTTTACCGATATTTCTATTGCGGTTTCTGCTCCGAGAGGTTTGGTGGTACCGGTTATCAGAAATGCCGAAAAAATGTCGTTTGCTCAAATAGAAAGCGAAGTGGTTAGGCTGGCCTTGAAAGCCAGAGACAATAAATTGACGTTGGACGAAATGACTGGGGGAACTTTTACCATTACCAATGGCGGAATCTTCGGTTCTATGCTTTCTACTCCTATAATCAATGCACCGCAGTCTGCTATATTGGGTATGCACAACATCGTTGAGCGTCCTGTAGCTATCAATGGTGCTGTTGAAATCAGGCCTATCATGTACGTGGCTCTTTCTTATGACCACCGTACTATTGATGGTAAAGATTCTGTAGGATTTTTGGTAAGAGTAAAACAGCTTCTAGAAGATCCAATGAGAATGCTTCTTCAAGTGTAAATTTTTAATAGGCATCTCTTAAAGATGCCTTTTTTTCTAAAAGATTTAAAAACACATTTTTATGCAATACGACGTAGTAGTAATCGGATCAGGCCCTGGTGGATATGTGGCCGCCATTAGATGCTCGCAGTTGGGCTTCAAAACTGCCCTTATTGAAAAATATAACGCCATGGGCGGAACCTGCCTCAACGTAGGCTGTATTCCTTCCAAAGCACTGCTTGACTCCTCAGAGCATTTTTACAATGCCGTGCATCATTTTGAAGAACACGGTATCACCACAGGCAAAGTTAAGGCCGATCTTTCGAAAATGATTGAAAGAAAAAGTGGAGTGGTGAAGAAAATGAACGACGGCATCACTTATTTGATGAAAAAAAATAAGATTGATGTCAAGAATGGTTTTGGTTCTTTTGTAGATAAAAATACAGTGAAAATAGCCAAAGAAGACGGCTCAGAAGAACAAATTACGGGCAAAAATATCATTATAGCCACGGGTTCTAAGCCAACTATTTTGCCTTTCATGAATTATGACAAAACCCGTATCATTACTTCTACCGAAGCCCTGAAGCTACAAGAATTGCCAAAACATTTGGTGGTCATTGGTGCAGGAGTGATAGGAGCGGAGTTGGGTTCGGTGTATGCTCGTTTGGGCTCTAAAGTGACTTTTGTGGAGTTTGCTGACGGCATGATACCTACGATGGACAAAACCATGGGCAAGGAATTGCAGAAGTCTATTAAGAAACTTGGAGCGGAATTCTATTTCAACACCAAAGTGAGTTTGATTGAAAACTTAGGTAAAGAAGTGAAAATAACCGCTGAGGATAAAGATGGAAAAAAAGTAGAGATACTGGGCGATTATTGCTTGGTAAGCATCGGTAGAAGACCTTACGTGGATAATCTTAACCTGGAGGCTGTAGGTGTAGCCACCGAAAGAGGAAAGGTATCGGTAGACGAGCATACCCTCCAAACCAACGTACCGAACATTTACGCCATTGGCGACGTGGTAAGAGGTGCCATGTTGGCCCACAAAGCCGAGGAGGAAGGTGTTTTTGTGGCCGAAATTATAGCAGGACAAAAACCGCATATCAGCTACAACCTCATACCAGGTGTGGTGTACACATGGCCAGAAGTGGCCGCAGTGGGCAAAACCGAAGAAGAGCTTAAAGCTGCCGGAATAGCCTACAAGTCAGGTTCTTTCCCTTTCAAAGCATTGGGAAGAGCAACAGCCAGTGGCGATGTAGATGGATTGGTAAAAGTATTGGCCGATAAAAACACTGACGAGATATTGGGCGTACATATAATAGGAGCAAGAGCGGCCGATATGATTGGCGAAGCCGTAACAGCCATGGAGTTTAGGGCCTCAGCAGAAGATATCTCCAGAATATCTCACGCTCACCCCACCTACCTAGAAGCCATGAAAGAGGCATGTCTGGCGGCCACGGAGAATAGGGCTATTCACTCGTAATTTTTTTTTAGTTTTAGATATTCATGAAATCCAGCTTCGGCTGGATTTTTTTTAGATGATAAATGAATTTAACACAGATTGCGTATTAAGTGATTATAAGTATTGCATTAATAGTTAATTGCCAATTTTATATTTTTATACTACATGATTTATTTAGGGTATATTTTTTTGTTTTAAAAATTTGCTTTGGTGCATTCAAGTAACAAATGCAACTTTACGCAGATTTTTTCAAAAACACTTCATACGGCGTCAAATAATCGAATCTTTTTCTCGGCCTGTTGTTTAAAATGTTCACTACTTCGTTTACTCTTTCTTCATTAATGGCCGTAAAATCT
>CAMCYZ010000001.1 GCA_945885545.1 Spirosoma fluviale | reverse complement strand
TATATGCTTGGAAATAAGGTAGACAATTTTGAAAAAAACTTTGCAAATTTCTGTAAATCAAAACATTGCATAGGTGTAGCCAATGGATTAGATGCACTCATTCTAATTTTAGACAGCTTTGGATTTGAAAGAAATGCAGAAGTAATTGTACCTGCAAACACCTACTTCGCCAGTATTTTAGCCATTAAAAAAGCGATGCTAAAACCAGTTTTAATAGAACCCCGTCTTGATGATTATCTTATCGATGCAAATAAAATAGAAGCTGTGATTACTCCAAATACTGTTGCAGTTATGGCCGTTAACCTATATGGCCGCATGTGCGATTTTGAGAATATCACAAAACTTTGCAAAAAGCATTCTCTAAAACTTATTGTAGATGCCGCACAGAGTCACGGTGCAGAATTTGTAAACGCTCGAAATTGTATTGGGGCCGACGCCACCGCCTATAGCTTTTACCCAACCAAAAATCTCGGGGCCTTGTCTGATGCAGGGGCGGTGGTTACAGATGATGAACACATAGCAGCTTCAGTAAGAAAAAACAGGAACTATGGTTCTGAAATTAAATATCAGTTTGATTCAATTGGTATGAATAGCCGCCTAAGCGAGCTTCAAGCAAGTTTTCTGGATATAAAATTAAAGCACCTCAACTTTGAAATTTCCAAAAGAAGACAAATAGCTGAAAGGTATTTGAAAGAAGTAAAAAATGACAAATTAATACTACCCCCATCGGATAGAATAAATGATGACGCTTGGCACTTGTTCATTATTCGAACAGACAACAGATCCGAACTGATGAATTATCTAAAAAATGCACAAATAGGTTATGATATTCATTACCCTATTCCACCACATAAACAAAAAGCCATGCCTGAATTCAACCATTTACATTTACCAATAACAGAGGAAATTCACAGAACTGTATTGAGTTTGCCTATGAATTCCGGTTTAAAGCAAGAAGAAGTCGACTTTATAATTTCTACTCTAAATTCTTACTGAAATGATAGATTTTTCGGTTGTGATCCCTGTATATAATGGTGCTAAATCCATTGAAAAACTTATAGAAAATATTGAAAAGGAGTTGGTAAACAATGAAATTCAGATTATTCTAGTAAATGACGGGTCAAAGGACAACTCTGCTCAAGTGTGTAAAGAACTGTCGAGAATCAAAAAGAATATAAAATTCATAAACTTAAGAAAAAATTTCGGAGAATTTAATGCGGTAATATGCGGACTAAGTTTTGTGGAGGGAAAATATGGTGTAATAATCGACGATGACTTTCAAAATCCCCCTTCTGAAATATTAAAACTATATAATAAAGCCGAAGCTGAAAGTCTAGATGTGGTTTACAGTTGTTATGACTCAAAAAAACACCACTGGTTCAGAAACTTCGGTAGCAAAGCCATAAATTACCTCACCACTTATCTATTAAAAAAGCCCAAAGACCTCTATCTAAGTAGTTTTAAAATAATCCATAGAGACATCATTTCGGAAATAGTTAAAAGCAAGAGCCCACATCCTTACATTGATGGCCTGATATTTCAAGTGACCAATAACATAGGTAAACAAAAGGTTGTACACAAAAGTAGAGACCAAGGAGAATCGAATTACTCAGTTAAAAAACTCATTTCTTTATCGCTTTCCATCATTTTTGGTTATTCACTACTTCCTCTGAGGTTAACCTTTTTGGCTGGTTTCCTATCCATAATCTTCGCATTGATTTACATGCTTCTTTATGCCTTTTCCATCATACCTGAATGGGGCTCTCCAATAGTGATCTTTATGTGCGGTGTTTTACTATGTTCTGTTGCTTTGGTTGGCGAGTACATAGGAAACACCTTCCTGATTTTGAGTGGTAAACCACCCTATATCATTGAATCAATCCACCAAAGTGAGAAAATTACTGATTGAGAGATTTTCTGATTCTTTTGATGGCTTCTTCAAGATTAGACTTTTGAGTTGCAAAATTGAGTCTAAAATATCCTTTTCCGCCAAAAATTGAGGCATCTTGCACACCAACGCCATGGCTTTCGAGATGACTTACAAAATCATTAATTCCAGTACCTTCGTAACTTATCCAAGCCAAATAGGTGGCCTCCAATGGCTCCATTTTTAAACCTTCAATTGCATTTATTTCTTTTAGCAAATAGGCTTGATTGGATCTTAAATAGTTCAAAAGTTCTAATCGCCATACCTCAGAATTCTTGTAGGCCGCCAGAGCAGCATCCATCGCAAATGCCGAAAGCATGGGCATCATGCCATATTTGATTTTTTCAAACTTATCTCTTAATACTTTTTCAGGAATGATAGCAAGTGAACAACCCAATCCTGCAATGTTAAAAGTTTTACTTGGAGCTAAAAGAGTTATACTCCTTACCTCTATTTCTTTATTTAGCGATGCTATAGAAATGTGTTCTTTGGATTCGTCCAAAATTAAATCACAATGAATTTCGTCTGAACACAGAATAAGGTCATTTTCTACACAAAAATCGGCCAATTGGCTAAGTTCTTCTTTCGAGAAAACTCTGCCGTTTGGATTGTGTGGATTACAAAGCATATACAATCTGGTACTCGGATTCAACGATTTTTTCATTTCTTCAAAATCCATCTCCCACCGGTCATTTCTCCAAATAAAGGGGATATCCTGCAATCTTCTATTTCCCATTTCAGACGCCTCTAAAAATGGCCTATACACTGGAGATGAAGTCATTACTGAAAAATAATCATCCGAAATACATCTAGCAGCGGTATGCAAACCGGGTACTAAACCCGGTAACCAAACTATCCATTCTTTCTGAATATCCCATTTATGTCTATCTTTCAGCCTTTTAACAACTACTTCCACTAGTTCGTCAGGCGTACGGCTATAACCAATAACGCCATGCTCAACTATTTTACTTAAGGCATCTTTTATTGGCTCTGCCACCTCAAAATCCATGTCAGCTACCCAAAGAGGTAACACGCCCTCTGGATATTTATCCCATTTATAACTGTTTGTATTCTTTCTGTCTATAATTTTATCAAAATCCATTATCGATTTATATTGTTGTTCCACCATCTACTTGAAAATTCACACCTGTTGTGTAAGCTGAGGCATCCGATGCCAAATACAAAACCAAAGCAGCTATCTCATCAACAGAGCCCATTCGGGCTATTGGAAGCCGTTTGGTAAAATGTTCCAGCATCTTTGGATTTTCCCAAAGTGCTTGACTAAACTTGGTTTTTATCAGCCCTGGACTTAAGGCATTTACTCGTATTCCATCAGGACCCCACTCTTTGGCTAAAACCTTGGTGAGCATATTCAGAGCCGCTTTACTTACGCTGTACATCCCTAATCCTGGGTCTGGGGTGCTGCCTGCTATACTGCTGATATTGACAATACTTCCACCGCCATTTTGCTTCATAAAAGGATGAAGCAGCTTAGCAAACTCAAAAGGTGACTTTACATTCACCTGTATAATCTTATCAAAAGCTTCGCCGCTACAGTCCAAAGAAGGCCCATAAACTGGATTTGTCGCAGCGTTATTTACCAGAATATCCACTTTGCCAAATATCTCTAAAGTTTTAGCTAATAACTCCTGCAGTTGATTTATATCACCCGCATGAGCAGCAAATGGAAATACCTCAGTTTCGAATTCTTGCCTAATTTCATCAGCCAACTTATCTAAATCAGCTTGTTTTCTACTACTGATTACAACTTTAGCTCCATATTGTGCAAACACACGAGCAATAGCCTCTCCAATTCCTTTACTGGCTCCAGTGATAATAGCCACCTTCCCGTCTAGGGAAAATAAATCTTTCTTCATAGTCTATTGAGCAGTTAAACCGCCATCTAAAGTTAAACATTGACCAGTAACGAAACTTGCACTCGCAGAAGCCAAATAATAAATACCAGCAGCGATTTCCTCCGCCTCCCCAAATCTTTTCATGGGCGTTACGTATTTTAAGCCTGCTATATAATCTTTATCCAAATTGGCGTTTCCCACCATCGAAGTATCTGTAAAACCAGGACAAACCGCATTGACCCTTATACCTTTTTTGGCATACTCCAGTGCCCAAGTTTTAGTCATTCCCACCACCGCATGTTTACTAGCAGAATAGGCTATATGGTTGGTCATTCCCACGAGACCTGCAACCGACGCTACATTCACAATGGCACTGTTACTGTCTTTCTTTAAGTGCGGTAAACCATATTTGGTCATATAAAAAACACCTTTCACGTTTATATCTAAAATCTTCTCGAAGGCATCGGTGGGATACTCCTCCGTTTTTAACCTTGGCCCCAAAATTCCGGCATTGTTTACAAGTACATCTATTTCAGTATTTAATCTTCCAAAGAACTGCTCTACTTCTTGAGAATTAGAAACATCACATTTGAAATATTGTAACTCTGAACCTAAAGTTTTCATTTTTAAGTTCAAGGAAGCATTTGCTTCCTCCGCCAAATCAAGCCCAAAAACCATGTAGCCTTCTTTAGCAAAGATCAATGCGGTGGCATAACCGATACCTGAGTTTACCCCAGAAATTACAACCCTTCGTTTATTCATTTTATTATTTGTTGATATTATAAGAGGCAATTTAGCAATATAAATTCTTGAAATATGGGTTTTTAGGCCAATTTTAAACAAAAAGCTATATTTTTGTATAACTAATGTGAATCAATTAAAATTATAAAGATATGATTGTTAAAGAGAAAAAAGCACCTGGGCAAAAACTCATTAAAAAGATGTCGTTGAGAACCAAATGGTTACTGACAACAGCATTGAGTTTTGTGCTTCTGGGCTTGGGCTTAAGTTTCTTCGTTTTTTCGTGGAATAGACTACAGATTGGCTTTGATAAAGCCACTTGGGGATTTATGATATTCTTAAGCTTGGCTGTATTTTATTTAGGGCTGATATTATATGGCAATTCCATTATGTATGCCACCGAAATAAAATCTAGAAAGATTTGGAAACAAAAGCAAAAGGATTTAAAAAAGAAGAGGTTTGTAAACAAAGGAACAGATAAATTGAATATACAAAAAAGCCCTCAATAGTGAGGGCTTTTCTTATTTTGATGATTCTGCTTTTAGAACTTCGATATCAACTTTTTTGATGTCAGGTCTAAGCGTAAGTCTTTTAACAGCTGCAACTTTATTGTTAGATATAGCTCTATTTTTACGACTTTTTCTTTTTAACTGAGTAACTCCCATTGCTAAAATATGTTTAATGATTCTTTATTGCTACAAACGAGGTGCAAAGGTAAGAAATTAATCATTTAAACAAATGATTTGTGGTAAAATAAATTCTCAAAACATTTATATCACCATTCGAACCATTTTCAGGATAATTCCGAAATAGAGAAGGTATTTTCGTGCTTAATCTTTATTTTTGCAAAAAATTAACAGTCAAAAATACAATATGTCTAAACCGAGCTTAGCTAGAGGAACGAGAGACTTCGGCCCGGAAATAATGGTTAAAAGAACCTTCATTTTTGACCAAATCAAAAAAGTTTACCAAAAATACGGCTTTCTTCCATTAGAAACACCGGCTATAGAAAACCTATCTGTACTGATGGGAAAGTATGGCGAAGAAGGAGATCAGCTGTTGTTTAAAATCTTGAATTCTGGAGATTTTGCCAAAGACATTACAAAAAACGATTTAGAAAGCGGCTCAAAAGAAATCCTTAGAAAAATATCGGAAAAAGGACTGAAATATGACCTCACGGTTCCTTTTGCAAGATATGTTGTTATGAATCGTCACCAACTCGCTATGCCTTTCAAGCGGTTTCAGATACAACCCGTTTGGCGGGCAGACCGACCTCAAAAAGGCCGATATCGAGAATTTTACCAATGTGATGCCGACGTGGTAGGTACCGAATCACTCATTTGCGAAGCCGAAATTGTGACCATGTTACATGAAATTTTTGAGCATTTGGGCATTTCGGAGTTTGTAATTAAAATCAATAACCGCAAAATCCTAAGTGGCATAACAGAAACTATAGGTGCCAAAGGCAAAGAAGTGGACCTCTGTGTAGCTATAGATAAACTAGACAAAATAGGTAAAGAAAAAGTAGAAGAGGAATTGCTCCAAAGAGGATTCGATGTGGAAAATATCTTTAAGCTACAAACGTTATTTAGTCTGCCGAGCACACAATCTGAGATGTTCGCCACCTTGAAATACTGGTTAAAAGATTCCGAAATAGGAATTTTGGGTGTTCAAGAATTAGAAGAAATTTGGATTTTAGTTGATAAAATGCAACTTAAAAATCCAAAAATAGCCTTTGACCCTTCCTTGGCACGAGGTCTTAGCTATTACACTGGAGCTATTTTCGAAGTAAAAGCACTCAATGTTAGTATTGGAAGTATTTCTGGCGGTGGCCGCTACGACAATCTCACGGGTACTTTTGGTATGCCAGGTCTTTCAGGGGTAGGCATTTCGCTTGGGGTGGATAGAATCTATGATGTTATGGAGGAGCTTGGAATATTTCCCGAAGCCTTACAGCTTTCCTCTACTAAAGTCATGGTCACGAATTTCGGCGAAGAGACTTTAGGCAAAAGCTTAGAAACGGTAGCAATTTTGAGACAACAAGGTATAAATTCAGAAATCTACCCTGAAAATTCTAAAATCAAGAAGCAGTTTGAATATGCCGACAAAAAGAATATACCTTTTGTGATAATTTTAGGCTCTGACGAAATAGAAAAAGAAGTATATCTGGTTAAAAACATGAAATCTGGTGAGCAAAACACCTTCACACTGAATCAATTAATAGAATCTCTCGATGTTTAAGAACAAAAAAATATTAGCCTACCTATTGGTAGCGGTTTCAACAATAGCAGCCACTTTGGCATTTTATTTTTGGCAAGTGGCTTACAGTCCAAACCTCAATGTCGACGGAAAGCAGAAGTTTGTACTTTATCTGCCCAAAAACGCTACTTATGAAAGTATGATGGATACACTCCGAACACATAAAATAATAAATGACGAGGTGGCATTTGGATTTATGACCAAAAGAATGGGATTACGAGAAAGTCTAAGGTCGGGTCGTTATGAGATAGAACCCAACGCTGCCAACAAAGAGATAATATCTAAAATAAGAAGCGGAAACCAAGATCCCGTAAAGTTGACATTCAATAATATTAGAACCAAAGACGATTTGATTAAAAAAATCGGCACAAAACTAGACTTTGATTCAAATTTACTTCTCGAAAGAATCACCAAAGAAGAAGAATGTGCGAAATATGGTTTCACAAGCGAAACCATCATGTGTATGTTTTTACCTGATACCTACTTTATTTATTGGGACAGTAGTGTAGACGATTTCTTGAAAAGAATGAACTCCGAATACAAGAAATTTTGGAATGAAAAGAGGCTTTCCCAAGCACAGGCTATCAATATGACGCCAATACAGGTAGGTGTGATGGCTTCTATTGTGCAGAGCGAAACAAATAAGCCTGACGAAATGCCTAAAGTAGCGGGCGTTTATGTGAACCGAATAGCCACCGATATGCCGTTACAAGCTGATCCAACAGTGAAGTTCGCAGTGGGTGATTTTTCGCTTAAAAGAATACTAACCAAGCATTTGAGTATTTCTTCGCCCTATAATACCTACAGAAACTTAGGATTACCTCCTGGCCCAATAGCCTTGCCTGAACGTATTGCTTTGGATGCAGTGTTGGATTACGACAAACATAACTACACCTATTTCTGTGCCAAAGAAGACTTTTCAGGATATCACAATTTTGCGGCTACGTACACTGAACACCTGAAAAATGCCGATATTTACCAGGCGGCTCTGGATGCTAGAGGAATAAAATAAGTAAAATATGTATAGTTTTGAGTCAAATTATAGAGTAAGATATGCCGATATTGACCAAATGGGCTTTATGTATTATGGAAACTATGCCAAGCTTTTTGAAATAGGACGTGTTGAAGCTTTGCGAAATCTGGGCGTAAGATACAAAGATTTGGAAGACGGAGGAATTTGGATGCCGGTATATGAAAACAATTCAAAATACTTAGAACCAGCTAAATACGACGAGCTTTTAACTATAAAATGTACGCTCAAAGAAATGCCCAGAGTAAGGATTGTTTTTGACACCGAAGTCTTAAACGAAAGTAAAAAAATAATTCATAAAGGCCTTACCACACTGGTTTTCATAAAAGCTGATAGTAAACAAATAACAACTTGCCCTCCAATAATCATTGAAAAACTAAGTCCCTTTTTTAAGTAGTTATGAATAATAAAATAGAAAATATAATAAAATGGGTATCAGAAAAACTAAAAAATGTTTACATTTTTAATACTACCGTTTCACTTTATCTTTTTCTACTTATTCTCTATAAAAAAATCATAAACTTCGACTTGGATCAAAGGGCTGCGGCCGTTTCATTCAGTTTCATGCTAGCAGTTTTTCCGGGTACCATTTTTTTGTTTACGCTCATACCCTACATTCCTATTCATAACCTAGAGGTTTTGATAATGGATTTTCTAAAAAATCTAATGCCAAGTGGGCTTTATGACAACGTTAGCCACACCATTCAAGAAATCATCAGCAGACCAAGACCCGATATTCTGTCTTTTGGTTTTGTCCTTGCCATTTTTGCAGCTACCAACGGCATGTCCTCGCTGATGACGGCATTTAATATGGCACTCAAACAAAGAGAAAAACGCAGTTTTTTGAAAGCGAAATGGATAGCTTTCTTACTTACAAGCTTGTTGATTTTTATTTTGATAGCGGCAATCGTGGTTTTGATTGTAGGCAAAATTACCCTTAACTATTTCACAGAAAAAGTGTTTATCGACCAAACCATAAACGTTTGGGGTTTAAATATCTTAGGTTATGCCTCCATTTTTATTATTTTCTTTTTTGGAATTTCTTGTATATATTTTTTCGCACCAGCCATACACAAGAAACTTAGATTTTTCAATTTCGGGGCTTTATTCGCCTCTTTTTTGAGCATATTAGCCACAAACTTATTCTCTTTCTATCTCGAAAACTTCAACTCTTACAACAGATTGTATGGCTCAATCGGAACGCTTATAGCCATCATGGTTTGGATTTATCTCATTGCCCTCATTTTGATCTTAGGTTTTGAGCTAAACATTAGTTTTTTGAGTGCATCAAATAGGTCACAACGAAAAAAACCGCAGTAATCTTGTACCGCGGTGTTTACCAATGAATTTTAACCCTATAAAAAAACTCTTTTGTTGTGTAATAATTCATCTCCAAGATTTATGTCAGCAAGATTATTCCCACATTAATCTTATCTTAAGGCTTCAAAACCGGGAAATTTCATGTTATTAATAGTTAAAACATCAATTTTCTACATTTGTTTTTAGAATCTTAGCTTTAAACCTTAAATTGAACTTTATTTTTCTAAAACAACCCAAAAATGAAAAATTCAAGAAGAGACTTCATCAAAAATTATGGTATTGCTGCCGTTTCAGGCCCTATTTTTTTACAAGCCTTGACTAGCTGTAAATCCAAAACTGAACAGACCACAACAAAAATTGCTGGAAAGGCACCCTCGATAGAGAAGTTTGGCCTTCAACTCTGGACTGTCAAAGAAGATATGGCCAAAGATACGAGAGCGACATTGAAGGCTATTTCGGATGCGGGTTATACCCAAATAGAAAGTTTTGCAGGTGACCAAGGTATATTCTGGGGCATGAAACCTTCGGAATTTAAAACCTATATTGGCGATTTGGGTATGCAGATGATCAGCAGCCACATAAACCCGGATTTTACAACAAAAAAAGAAACCGAAGATGACTTTAAAAAACTGGTGGACGACTGTGCCTCAGTTGGATTGAGTTATGTATTGAACCCTTTTCCTGGCGAAATAAAAACAGCCGATGATTGGAAAAAAATAACTGAAGGCTTGAATAGACAAGGCGAAATAACCAAAGCAGCAGGTCTAAAAATGGGTTACCACAATCACCACATAGAGTTTTTACCCACCAATGACGGCAGTATTCCAGAAGAAATAATGCTCAAAGGAACCGATGTAGATTTGGTAAGTTTTGAATTAGACCTCTATTGGGTTGTCAAAGCTGGACAAGACCCTGAAAAATGGCTAAAAGATTATGCAAACCGTTTCAAATTGGTTCACATAAAAGACCTTTACAAAGCGGACAGACTAAAGGAAATAGAATCAACAGAGAAAAACGAAGACCCTTTCTGGCCACTCGGTGCCTCTACTACACTCGGTAACGGAAGGATAGACTTCGGTAAAGTCCTAAAAACAGCTAAAGACCAAGGCGTTGAATTTTATATTGTTGAGCAGGAAAGATTCGATAAATCCAGCCCACTTCAAGACATAAAAACAAATGCTGAGTATATGAAAAAAATGGAATTTGCTTAATACTTGTCAAATATTTGCCACGAGTTTAAAATAAAACCGTGCTATAAGTGCGTGGCAATTATTACGCAGCCCCATATCCTCTAATGACCCTTAAATGAAAAAAATATTTACCAATCTTACCTTTTGGGTACTTACAGCTATTACAGCTGGAGCCTTACTCGGTCATTTTTCCCCTGAAAAGGCCATTGAATTCAAATGGCTTGGAACAAGATTCATCGACATTGTCAAGCTCTTCATTAATCCCATCATTTTCTTAACTATTTCGCTTGGAATCAGCGGAATGGGAGATCTTAAGAAAGTAGGAAAAGTTGGTCTCAAAGCCCTCATTTATTTCGAGGTAGTTACGACGTTTGCATTATTAGCAGGTATTCTGGTTGCCAACATCATACAGCCGGGAGCTGGTGTAACCACAGGTAATCTTGAAGGAGCAGATTTATCAGAATATACTACCAAATCAGCTGAATTTAGCTGGTTGAAGTTCCTGAAAGACAATCTGACTATTCAGGTTTTGATTTTCTCTATTCTTTTCGGGGTAGTTTTGAGCAAATTAAAACAAAAAGTGGTTATCACTAATTTCCTGAACAGAATTTCAAAATATGTTTTTAAGGCTCTACACTGGGTGATGTTTTTTGCTCCGCTCGGTGCTTTTGGAGGCATGGCTTTTACGATTGGCAAATATGGCATAAAAACATTATTCCCGTTAGGCAAACTTATGGTTTCGGTTTATGCTACCATGGCTATTTTTGTTTTTGTGGTGCTTTATTTGATTCTAAAATATTACAAAATAAGTATCTTTAAATTCCTGAAATATATCCGAGAAGAACTTCTAATTGTTCTCGGTACTTCTTCCTCAGAGGCCGCACTACCCTCATTAATGGAAAAACTCGAAAAAATGGGCTGCTCCAAATCAGTAGTGGGTTTGGTAGTTCCTGCTGGATATTCATTTAATCTCGATGGCACTACCATTTATCTGTCCATGGCCACCATGTTTTTGGCTCAAGTTTTTGGTGTTCATCTGAGTTTTGAGCAAATTCTGACCATCATTGGAATATTGATGATTACCTCAAAAGGTGCCGCAGGTGTTACTGGGAGTGGATTTGTGGTCTTAGCCTCCACCCTTTCGGCTGTGGAAGTAATACCTATAGAAGGCTTAGCTCTTTTACTTGGCGTGGATAGATTTATGTCAGAAGCCCGAGCCATCACCAATTTTATTGGCAACGGTGTGGCTACCATCTGGATTTCAAGAAACGAAAACGAGCTAAATATGAAAAAGCTAAATTATGCACTGAACCACATAGAAGAAACCGAAGATATATTCAAAGATAATTTTAGATAAATACCCATGAAACGCTCACAGAAATTTTTACTTTCACTTATTATAATAGTCGGAATTACCTACTTCATAGCTCAGACTTTAATAAAAGCAGGGGTATTTTCGAGTGTATCTTCAGTTTCTGATTATCACGAAACCACCATCAAGGCTTATCCCGGTGTGGAGGACATAACGATTGACTCCGAGAGCAACAAGGCTTATTTAAGTGCTCAAGACAGAAGAAATCCTAAAAGCACTGGTGCTATTTTTTCAATGAACCTTACCGATTCTTCAAAGAAACTCGTCAATCTTACCGCAAAATTCAAATTGAACGAGTTTAGACCTCATGGCATTTCTTTTTTGAGTATTCAGGGCAAAAAGTTTTTATTCGTAATATCGCATAAAGACGCCAAAAATGACATCTTGAAATTCGAGATATTGGGAGATACGCTGAATTACATCAGCAAATATTCAAGTACAGATTTTGTCTCACCAAACGACATACTTGCAGTGTCAGAAAACCAGTTTTTTATTACCAACGACCACGGCACACGCTCAAAATGGCAAATACTGTTTTCTGATTTCTTAAGAATTCCTTCAGGAAATGTGGTGTTTTACGACGGAAAATTATCCAAAATAGTAAGTGAAAAACTAATTTATCCAAATGGCATAGCATTATCGGCTGATGGAAAAAGCATCTATGTGGCCTCAACCCTAGAAAAAGGCATTTATGTTTTTGCTCCGCAAACGCAAACCAACTATCTAGAAGAAAAAGACTTCGTAGGTACGCTTTATCCGCCAGATAACATCGAAATGACAAAAAACGGAGACTTAATTATAGGTTGCCATCCCAAACTTTTTGCCTTTATGTCCCATCGAAAAAATGCTGAAAACAAATCTCCTTCTGCGGTTATTGAACTCGATCACAACGATTTAGAAAATCAAAAACTTTTATATCTAAACGACGGCAGCACCTTATCAGGCTCTAGTGTGGCTGCTCCTTTTTTCTCCAAAAACAAACAACAAAACCTCTTAATAGGCAGCGTTTTTGAACCAAAAATTATTTTATTACAAAAAAACTAAACAAGAATAATATTTGGATAAATTTGCCTAGCCTTATGCTTTTAAAGTGCATTTTTTTGTATGGTTAAAAAGTTAGATAATAACATAAGACATAAACCAAATATTATTCTGCCCAATTGTTTTTTTTATCTTGTATTTTTATTCTTTAACATAGATACATTTTGCCATTTGATGCTTAGATTAGCATTCGAAAAATGAATTTATTTTATGAACAACGACAAAACGCTTAACGAAGAAGCTCTCGAATATCACGCCAAAGGCAGGCCAGGAAAAATTGAGGTTATACCTTCTAAAGAATATGCAAATCAAAGAGACCTCTCTTTGGCCTACTCCCCTGGTGTAGCTGAGCCATGTTTGGCCATCCAAGCCAATCCCGAGGATGCCTATAAATATACTGCCAAAGGTAATTTGGTAGCCGTTATAAGCAATGGAACGGCCGTTTTGGGTCTTGGTGACATTGGTGCTCTTGCCGGCAAACCTGTAATGGAAGGTAAAGGCTTACTTTTTAAAATTTATGCCGATATTGATGTTTTTGATATAGAACTTAACACCAAAGACGTGGACGAGTTTGTGCGTACAGTGAAAATAATGGAGCCTACCTTCGGCGGTGTAAATCTAGAGGATATTTCGGCTCCTGAGTGTTTCGAAATAGAAGAAAGACTTAAAAAGGAATTGAATATTCCGGTAATGCACGATGATCAGCACGGAACCGCTATTATTTCGTCGGCTTCCTTATTAAATGCCTTGGAATTGGTAGAAAAAGACATCGCCAAAGTCAAGATCATCATCAACGGTGCGGGTGCTTCGGCCATTTCTTGTACAAGGCTGTATAATGCCTTAGGTGCCAAAAAGGAAAACATCTTTATGTTTGATTCTAAAGGACTTATACATCCTGACAGAACAAACCTAGACGGCAAAAAGATAGAATTTGCCAATAGCAATATGCCATTTGAAACTACACTGGCAGAAGCCGTTAATGGAGCCGATGTTTTTGTGGGACTTTCAAAAGGCAACATCCTTTCTCAAGAAATGGTAAAATCCATGGCCAAAGATTGTATTGTTTTTGCCTTGGCTAACCCTACGCCCGAAATTTCGTACGACGATGCCATGGATGCACGTGAGGACATTATTGTTGCCACAGGTCGCTCGGATTATCCCAACCAAGTTAACAACGTTTTGGGCTTCCCGTACATTTTTAGAGGTGCCTTAGACGTGCGAGCTAGCGAAATAAACGAAGAAATGAAACTGGCAGCAGTAAGGGCTTTGGCTGAATTGGCCAAAAAACCAGTGCCAGATATTGTAAACATGGCCTACAGCGAAGCCAACTTGAGTTTTGGCAGAAACTACATCATTCCAAAGCCAGTAGATCCTCGCTTACTTACTTCGGTGGCCCCTGCGGTAGCAAAGGCAGCCATGGAAACAGGTGTGGCGAAGTTTGCCATAACTGACTGGGACGCCTATGAAACGCAGCTTTCTAAAAGACTCGGCTTGGACAATACCCTCACCAAGGCCATTATGACCAAAGCCAAGAAAAACCCAAAACGAGTGGTATATGCCGACGCCGAAAACCTTGCCGTTTTAAAAGCCATTCAGCAGGTTATTCAAGAAAAAATAGCCTATCCGATACTCTTAGGAAATAGAAAACTCATCGAAAGTATTTTAGAAGAAAACAGCATTTCGCTACCTGAGGATATTGATATCATAGACCCGAAAGAAAGCAAAAACGATGCTGAAAAAGTCAGATTGGCCGAATTTGCAGAATTATTTTTTGATAAACGTAAAAGAAAAGGTTTGACAAAGCCCGATGCCATGAATTTCGTAACCCGCAGAAGTTACTATGCATCGCTGATGGTAGAAACAGGCCTTGCAGATACCATGGTGGGAGGTTTGACCAGAAACTACCCTGACACTATTCGTCCAGCCTTGCAGATAATCGGACCAGAAAAAGGGGTGAAGAAGATATCGAGTATGTATATATTGATGACCAAAAAAGGGCCATTGTTTCTTGCGGATGCCACTATAAATTTTGATCCTAACTTTGAGGAACTGGTAGAAATCACCGAATTAGCCGCCAAAGAGGTAGAAAAATTCAATATTAAGCCCAGAATTGCACTGGTGACTTACTCCAACTTTGGTTCAGTACCAGAAGGCCCCGCACCTATCAAGATGCGTAAGGCGGTAGAAATATTGAAGCAAAAACACCCAGGCATGGTTGTAGATGGAGAAATGCAGGCCCACTTGGCTTTCGACACGGAGCTTTTGAAAGAAAATCATCCGTTCTCAGACCTTGCAGATGGCCCAGCCAATACCTTAATTTTCCCAAATCTTTCTTCGGCGAACATTGCCTACAACTTACTAAAAGAAGTAGCTGGCATAGAGAAAATCGGACCACTTTTGATGGGGCTCAAAAAGCCTGTTCAAGTGTTACAACTCGGTGCCTCGGTGAGAGAAATCGTTAACCAAACGGCCATCTCGGTAGTTGATGCGGTGAAGAAGTAAAACTCTGATTTAAATTTAGAACGACAGTTTCCAACTGGGACTGTCGTTTTTTTTGCTTATGGTACTTATTAATGCACGAACAAACAGTTATTAAACCGTAAGAATCAGCGTGGGGATAGGTTTGTCTTATTGACTGTCGTTTATTTTTAAGACTTTAAATCATGACAATCTTTATGCCGTAAATCAGAATAAAACCGATAATCAATAATTGAATTACACCAATTCCACAGCCTCCTCAATAATTCGCAATGGAGCTAAAACCATTCTCTAGGCGTTTGTCTTAACTCTTTTCGTCCAAAATATCAATATTTAACCCCAACATTCTGGCGAAATAAAATTTGGCAAAAAAGCTATGATGAATATCGAAAAACCTATCGAAATAGGTTTACAGAGGCTCGGAAATTGATTTGAGGCAACGGCTTTCGCCTTCGTCTTTTATTTTGTAGCAGATTTCATAATACGTTTTTTGGGTTTAAACATGCTGAACCAAAGAAATCATGTAAAAGCAGCTCAATTTTTTGAAGATTCATATTATAACAATTGAAAGCCATTACTAGCTTTTATCTGCTATAAGGTAAGTTGGTTCTTTTGACGCTTTTTTGTTGTTATTAGAAATTTCTAAACGTCAGTAGCTAATTTTATTGAGGTCTTTTAAACCTTTTCTACTGTTATCTGGCGAAATCTAGTCTCATTTTTTTTATTGGAAAAATATAATAATGGAGAGATCCATTATTCAAACCAATTTTTAGGCCTTAAATCAATGTCGTTAAATTATGCTCCTTTTTAAAGTCCCTATCCTTCTGGAGAGTGATTTAGGTAGGCCGCTGCCGTGCGGTTTTAGAGTTAAAACAACCTTAAATAAAAGACATTGGATCTTAAATCCGAAGCATCTACGATAATACATTAAAAGTGAGATTTCCAATCCTAGTACAGGTATTGCAATTCATCCCCCAATATTTGATAAAAAAAGCAGTAAATGCATGTAAAAATCATCCTTTTTATGGCATTCAATTAGAAAAACCAGAAGCAGGTATGGTGTAAAGTTTATAACCAATCTTTTTGAATACAATTAAATGACCACAGCCCCATTGTCCATACAGCCTTGGGGTATAAAGGAACTCGTCAAAAAACTAAACCCGAACTTCAAACGGAGTTGTTTTTTATCAAACGGCATGTACTTAAAATATTGATAACAAATATTTTACTCCAAAATTAAAAACAATTAATGGGTTTGATTGTCTACCTTTGTTATAGCTGTAGATGTGTCTAATTCTTAGCGGATATACATGCATTACAAGTGGTCATTATCAATCGTAGATTTTACAAAAAAAAACAATATGGACTTATCCAAACTATCGGAAAAACTTTATCAAAAATTTCTTTCAAAAGAAACAAAAGAAAGGAGTGAAAGGATCATACTATGGATTGCTTTAGTGAGTTTTATAACGCACTTATTAATCATTGGATTGATACAACTTAATATTGTTGACATTGCGGAACCCTCTAACTTATTAAAAAATCCTATTGCGGCCATTTATACCCCATTTTCTTTTATATTAGTTTATGAGGTATATCTTTTAGTTTACTACCTCCCAAAGTCAACTTCTATATATATCTCAAAGCAGTATGAAATCATTGCCCTCATCATTATAAGAAGATTATTCAAAGACCTTTCAGCTTTATCACTTTCTTTTGATTGGTTTAACATTAAAGATGATTTGCAGTTTACTTATGATTTAGTGGCATCGGTCTTATTGTTCTATTTGATTTATCTATTTCATGTTCAACGGACCAAGGTTTATAGAACTCTTGAAAACAACAAAAATCAATCTTCAAGTATTTCGAAATTTATCAACGCAAAAAAATGGATAGCCACAGCCTTGGTTCCTATACTTATAATAATTGCTCTATATTCATTTTTTAACTGGAGTATTGGAATCTTTCAACCACTTGAGAACAAGGCTATTTCTTTCAAAAATATCAACAATATTTTCTTTGAACATTTTTTCAATATTTTGATTATTGCTGATGTGATATTGTTGTTATTTTCATTTTTTCACACCGACGAGTTCCATAAAGTTATTCGAAATTCGGGATTTATTATTTCAACCATATTAATTCGAATATCTTTTTCTGTTAGTGGAATCATTAATACGATATTGATTGTTTCAGCTATTTTATTTGGCCTTTTAATACTTTTCATTCACAATAAATTTGAAAAACAACTGGCTAAAGAAAGTGAGGAAGCTGTAGAATAAAAATGAGTTTGTGATTTTCAAAGATAAAGAAACAATCCCGTTCCTGGTCTTCAGACCAAGGGCCACTAAACAGCAGCCTTAAACCCGATTTTTTTATAAAAACCTTATAATAAGTACCTTATTTTGTCTCTTCGAGCAACCCTTTACATTGTCACCTCGAGCCACCACCAACCTTGTCACCTCGAGCCACTACCAACCCTGTCACCTCGAGCGGAGTCGAGAGGCAGCTACTATTTCATTTGGTATCGATTCAAAACTTGCTCCATTGCCCGTAAACTAAAAAATAACATTGTTCTGTCACCTCGAACCACCAATAACGCTATCACCTCGAACCACAACCAACCCTATCACCTCGAGCCACAACCAACCCTATCACCTCGAGCCACCACTTACACTGTCACCTCGAGCGGAGTCGAGAGGCAGCTGCCATTGCATTTGGTATCGATTCATCTTACTGCTCCGGATACAAATGGCGAATTTATGGAATTGTATAAAATGTCTAGAACTATTTAATAATTGATATTTGATAAAAATGAAAGTTGTGTGGATTTAGTAGCCTGACACCCGTTCTGGTTTCTGGGGTGGGTGTTTTTTGAAAATTAAACAAAGCTCTGCTGTTTATCTTTTTTTATGTCATTTCAATTAAAGCTTCCGAGTAATCTAAAAACCAACTACTAAATTTTAAATAATAAAATTCATTGAATATTGATTATCAATAGACTACAATATTGTAAATAATTGCAATTTGTCTCTTATCTTTCTGAACAATCCTTTGATAAACTTTGAAACCCCTAAAACTATTAGTTCAAAAATGTTAAATCAATGTCGTTTAATTAGTTTTTATTAAAACTCTAAAAACTCACAGCGGCGAACGGCTGCTCTGTATAGAGCATTTGCTCCATACGTGTAAAAAGCGTCTCGATAGCTACCGGGATTAGCATCATATAGAGTAATTTGTTTTGGATAGTAAAAAAGAGTTTACATGGTAAATTCATTTTGTTTTACTTCAATTGACGACTGAAATACACACTTACACAAAGGTCAATGCCTTCAGAAAGACATAGCTAGAATCAACGCTATTTGGGCTGAAAAATAAAATTAGATTGGCGTAAATGACCTCTAAATTCTTGAAATTTAGCTAATAAATGCTTGAAATGCTTGACAAATCTGTTACTTCTTAATAATTTACACTTCATTCAGAAACATTAATAATAAATGCAACCAAACTTAAAAATATCTCTCCAAAAAATCCTATCAGATGAATCATTATCTGCAAAAGCAAAACTTGCTGAAATATCAGCATTGATAAATAACCAAAACGAAGCTTTAATACCCAAGGCTCAAAAGGCCGCTGATATTCTCCGGAAATTGGAGCGTAATCCTGAAAAAATACCACAAAAAATCAAGATAGGTTTTGAAGCCTTTGAGAAAGAATTTGGACCTCTAAACGAAGGTGAAGTATGGATATTTGGGGGTAGGCCAGGAATGGGCGTTACTCAATTGCTTATACACTTATCCAGTAATATGTTAGCTTTGGGACATTCAGTGCTATATGTTGACTTCAGTAAAAACCCTGCCTATTTACTTAATAAATTTTTAGCAACCAAGACAGGCATACCTTTTACAGATATTTTTGAAAAAAAATTAACTGAAACTGAAATTGATAAGCTAAAGAATGCAAGTAATGCTCTAAAAAAACAAAATTTATATTTAGGTAATAATGATTTTGAATATGATGGTTTCATAAACTATTGTGAAACGCAAATCTTCGAAAATAAAATCAAAGTTCTTGTTTTGGATAGTATCCATTCATTTTTCAAAAGCCTTGGTAAAGCCCGAGTGGAGGCCATTTCGCAAAAGTTAATATTATTGGCCGAAAAGTATAAGATTGCCATTTTAATAGGACAAAATTTATCTCGGGCTATTGAAAAACGAGGCGGAGATTATAGACCAATATTTGATGATTTCAGAGTAAACCATTACTTTGAAAGGCTAGCTACCAAATTTATGTCACTTTACAGACCCGCATATTATGGAATTGCTTGTGACGAAGAAGGCAGAGATATGGCAGATATTTTAGAGCTGCGATTGGTTAAAAGCAATAATAGTTATTTAAATGATTTACAATTAAAGATAAACTTTAAGAATTCAACTATAACAGAAATAATTGGCGAATTACCGTTTTTGGAATGGGGAAATTCTACTAATCTTAGCCATCAGGAATTAAAAGGGATTGATTTCTTGAAAATTCAACTTGAAGATTTGAAAATGAATGGCATGCATGCAGATCATCTTGAAAGTAAAACAGGCCTTCAGCCACCTCTAAAACCAAAAAACGATGACCATCTTTATATTGCTGTGAAGTATTACCTGCAAACTATGGACACCGAAATGCTTGACTGTTTGTTAGATAGACCTGAATATCAGAATTTTCCAAAAAAAGTATTTTTAAATAATTTAGAAACTGTTTTCAATAAATTTAGAGAACAAAAAGACACTTTTTTTTATTCCGTAAAAAGTAGTTGTCAAAACTGTAACAAAGGTCAAGAGGGTTTTGCATTTGTAGGCAATAATACGGGTAATTACATCAACTTATTGTTTTATATAGAAAATGACAAAATAATTGATTTGCATGAATGTGGAGATTTGAAGTTGGGATATTTGGGCGTCAACCTGAATAGCTTTGTTTACATAGATGATTCGATGACCTCTAGTTTTGATGATTTCCCTTTTTGAATTATCCTCTCCCCTATTTTTGTACTTCTTCAAACTAGTCCACTATTTAACATCAGGTTTACTTTTATAAATAAGGTCTCTGAGAAAAATAAAATACTAATTATGAGACACCCACAAAACCACTTAGTGTTAAATACTATATATCATTGCGTTAACCCACATCAAGTAGCAATAATCATAAGCAACTCATTAACAATGGATTACAAGGATATATATTCCGACTTTACTACAAATTTGGGTTAAATTACTGTATTTGGTTCTGTTTATTTAGAATTTGGTGCCTTTTGGGGCTTTATGTAAAGTAGCAAACTTTTAGATTTGAAGAATCATTTCTTATTTTACAAATGTACTGTTACTTAGACCATAAAGTCAACTCCCCTGTGTACTACAAATCGAAATTCAAAAAGCCAAATTACTGAAAATAAAATATTTAATTGTTTACATTTACTTAATCTGTCCAATTTTGGTTTAGAGTAATTGACTTTTTGATAAAAATTGTATTTTCTACGCATTGATTTTGAGCCTTTTGAGCAATGTGGATGTTGGTTAACAAAAAATAAAAAGCTCTTAGAAAAGAATAAAAAGCTCTTAAAAAACACAAAATTCCCCGGCCGAGCGAAACTTAAGCCTTAAGGTCTTAAAATAAAATCATTACCTATGAATTGAACAAAAGTGGCTCACTTTGAGCCGGAGTATGTAGTATTGCTATTTTTGAGCAGAATATGTATTATGCATTATAGTGTCGGTCTAAGACCGAAAAACACTGCCGCGTAGTCTGAATTTTAAGCGGAGCGGAATATTTTATAGTTTTAATTCTACTTTAAACTTTATTTCTGCGGCTAAAAGCCGCTATCCGCACGTACAAAGGAAATATCCTTCGCAAAGCCAGGTTGTCTGTTTTATTATGCGGTTTTTAATTGTGCATGCAAGTTGCGTTGGCTATTTACTGATTGTCTCGTAAGCATCTTTTAGTACCAATGAAATTCGTTTTCTTCTTTCTACTAAGAAATTCTCATATCTCATTTATTCCCAGTTTTCAGGTAATGAATGCCAATAATACATTTTATCTTTTTCGTCTTTTGAAAGTCTGTTTAAACAAGCAGGTAAATTTCTGATGGTGCAGTATCCGAAATGGAAATATTATCGCTCCACTCAACCTGCGGCTTGTAGCCACAGAAACAAAACTCTGAATAAAAATAATTGAATTAAATAAATGCTCCAAAAATGTATGTTTTACGTCGATCAAGGACCAAAATACACAAGCGGTATTCAAAGTTTTGGAAATGTATTAGTGTCTATTTTAGTATTTCAGAAGCGTCAAATTCTACTTCCTTAAAATATACATTTCAGAAAAGCCATTAATCTTGATTATATTAAAATTAGGACATCCGTTTTTTTTCTAACTTGAGGCCAATAAGAATAAAAGAACGACAAAAAACTATTCTTATCAGTTTCATGTCCTTAACTCCTTCATCTTCTTCATGTTAAAATCAAAACCTACTTCACCCTATCCACCAAGTCCTTCACAATTTCGGAAAAATATGCACCGTTTTGATAACCATACCACGACATCGTGCTGCTTTCGTAAAGACCGAGGTCGTAGAGTCGGTCATCCACCACATAGCCGATATAGCTGCCATTAAAACTGCTGATGATTAAATCGAGACCTTGGGCTTTGGCATAAGCATCTAGCTCTATCATCAGCTCCCCCGAGAAATCGCAGGGCATACCGAGGATGAGGGTTTTACCAATTTTAGTGATTTTTAAATAAGTCGGATAATCGCCAAAAAGATACTTAAACGCCCAAGAGCGGAGGGCATAATCTTTTGATATTCTGGCACTTGGGTGACCCATGGGCAATTGAATGTATTCACTCACCAAGGTATTCTGAAGTTCCATTTTTTGCGTAAAATCCAAATGCTTAAGTACTCCCTTGGCCTGATTTTGCACTTCGTCGAAATCGTCGTGGCCTTTTTCTATGGGGCCCATACTACCCACAGCACCTGCAAAGTATATCCCAAAATCGAGGCTCTCTTTTTCCAAAGAATCAAGTAAGACACCCGGATAGTCTCTCGAAATTTGGATAGTCTTTGAATTCAATACGGTAGAATGTGCCCCATAGGTAATCAAACTAGCCTTGGAGCCATCGTTTCTTTCCACAAAGATCGACCTTATCTCTGAGTCAATTGTACCATCAGGCACGTTCAATCTATTTCTAATATCCTCTTTATCCACACCTTCATTATAATATATTTTGCTGGGGGTAAGGTTTTGCGTAGATTCCTGAATGGCCAAAGCAAATTTTTGAGCGAGTTCCACTTCAACTTTTGGGTCATAAGCACCTGCAAAGAGTCTGCCCGTGAGGCTATTGCCCCATCCGCCGAGGCTGTTGTGGGTATGCGTAGCTGAAAAATGTATATTTCGCAAAGAAACTTTCTGTTGCTGTAGAATAGGTTTCAACTTTTCAACCACATTGGGCGGAATAATGAGCATGTCAGCCGAAAGGAAATAGACCGTATCTTCACTGTTTTTTAGGGCCAAAACCCGCACAAAAACCGAATCATGCACTGCCTCAAAGTCTTTTCCTTTTCGAGAGCCATAGCCAGCCATAGGCCCGGGTACACTTGGCGTAAGGTTCACTTTTGCCCAACCCGCCGAAAAATCGCCTGTTGTTTCCTTGATTTTCAGAGCCTTAACCAATTCCTTCCATTGCTTAAAATGCTCCGTTTGTTTTATAGCTGTTCGGTCAATTTTTTCGATACTCGCAAAAGCTAAAGCTGTCAATATCAAGATGAAATATCCGAAAATCTTAAGGAATTTTCTCATTAATCTTTTTTTGATTTAAAGATATACAATAATCAGCTTCTTACCCAAACATCCAACGCTTTGGTTTCTAAAATAATAGTTGCCATGACAATATTTGAACGATTTGTGAGTATCTTCGCATAAAGCTGTAGTACCTATGACCCATTCCGACAAGCGAGCGTATTTTTTCAAGATAGACTCCACCATCAAACGCATAAGGTCTTTTATGCAGAAAAACCTTACCGATGCCAACATAGACCTCACGGTTGATCAATGGGTGGTTTTGGACCATATAGTGCCCAACGCCGGCATTAGCCAAAACGAGCTAGGTACGCTTATCTGCAAAGACGCCCCCACAATTACCAGAATCTTAGATATTTTGGTTAAAAAAGAACTAATAGTCAGGAAGATGTCTGATATGGACAGAAGAAAATTTATATTAGAACTCACACCACAAGGAAAGGAATTACACAAAAAAGCCTTTGCCATTATAGCCAATGGCCGTAAAAAATCCTGGGAAAACCTGAGTGATAAAGACTACGACGACTTAGTAAGGATAATGGACACTATTTACGCAAACGTCGATTGATTTTTTGGAGGATGGCATTTCCTCTCGAAAAAATTGCTGGAGATAAATCACCCTGAAACCACAAGATGTCTTTGATTTGCATTTCCAATTCTTTCAAAAGCTCTAGGTGATTTTTGGCCAAATTATAACAAACCGTCATGGAGAATACTTTGACAGCGATGGATTTTGAACTGTCCTGCAAAAAACCGAAACACACCTGAAAAACCTCTCCTTGGAAATCTTCCGAAATATCAACAACTTGCAACAATCCCACTCCGTCTCTCAGAATTGCCTCGTCTTTTGGGAATTTTTGAAATAGGCCTAAAATAATTTCAGTGAGATCAGGAAATGCTTGGAGCTGAGTATCTTGCAAATTTCTTAAAGCCCACAATACATTGAAAATTTCCTTGGGATTGCCATGCCGCAATTGGTCAATGGCCGCGGCGGCTTTTTGTGTGTCAAAAACAATTTCGCAGGAAAAAATAACCGACTCTTCCTTGCTCATTCTTTTCCCAAGGGAATCAATCCGTTTCTTGAGATTGTAGGTCATGTTTTTCTACCAAATGATTGATAAAAGCTTCGTTACTCCGCCAAAGTGTCTGAAAAACTTCCTCAAAAACCTCTTCGCCCTCATAGTAAGGGTCTTTGACATCGTGTACACCATGAACAGTCGGGTCAAAATCTCTGATCAAAAATAGTTTTTCGACCGATGGTGGGGCTTTTTTGGTTTCGTAATAAAACTTATGCACATCTTCAAAATTTTGCTCGTCCATCACCACAATATGATCAAAATTATCCAAATCCTCCTTGGAGAGTTTTCTTCCTAAATGCGTAACTTCGATATTGTGCTTGGCGGCGTTTTTGATGGTTCTCGGATCGGCCTTTTTGCCCACGTGCCAGCCCATTACTCCAGCAGAGTCAGCCCAAAGCACGCCTGAAAGTCCTTTTTCTTGAGCAATTCTATTAAAAGTAGCCTCTCCTATCGGACTCCTACAGATATTTCCTAAACAAACAAAGAGTACTTTTCGCATGAGGTTTTAATATTTTTCATTGATCGTTTTATCGTCCTCATCTACCAAAACAAACACCGTTTCGCCTTCTTTTTTCATCAAAAACTTTTCTCGGGCAAATTTTTCTAATGATGCATAAGTTCCCAAAACATCTTTTTCTTCTTGTTTGATATTTTTTAATTCACCCTTATAGAATTCTTTCTGAGACTCTAAATGATTGAGTTCCACAATCATTTCGAATTGTTTGATGAGGCTTGATCGGTCAAAAAACAAAAGCCAAACGAGTAAAAACAAGCTGGAAATGATGTAAAAACGATATTTTTCAAAAAAAGGAGTTGATAATTTTTTCATTTATTTATAATTTACCGCAAAGACGCTATGAAATAATCATTTCTATGTATGTCTAAAGACTAAGTCATGTATGTTTCATTTTTGGGAAAGCACTTTTGTTAAAAACATTCAAATATAAAAAAGTACTTAGAAACAAAAAAGCGTTAGAGATTAAATTCTCTAACGCCATCCCATGGCACTCTCCTGAGGAGAGGGAGCTTTTATCAAAAGTCCAAAGTCGTTAACCACGGGCTAAAATATCACTGAGCACACTAAAATCCAGACAATAATCTGAATGAAATTGTGAGCATCGCACACTGAGCGAAGCCAAAGTGCCGAAACACCACCGGTCACTGAGCGGAGCCGAAGTGCCGAAGCACCGCCGGTCACTGAGCGGAGCCGAAGTGCCGATATTAGAATTTCAAACCTGGGAAATAAGCCAAGTCGCCCAATTCTTCCTCAATTCTAAGCAATTGATTATACTTAGCCATTCTGTCAGAACGTGAAGCCGAACCAGTTTTGATTTGACCACAGTTTAAGGCTACTGCCAAGTCAGCAATTGTTGAATCTTCGGTTTCGCCCGAACGGTGCGACATGATGCTCTTGTACTTGTTTCTGTGAGCCAAGTTTACGGCATCAATAGTTTCTGTCAAAGAACCGATTTGGTTTACTTTCACCAAAATAGCGTTGGCAATATCCTGATCGATACCTTCTTGTAGTCTTTTCACATTGGTCACGAACAAGTCGTCTCCAACCAATTGGATTTTGTTTCCAGCCAAACGGGTCAATTCTGCCCATCCCGCCCAGTCGTCTTCTGCCATACCGTCCTCAATAGATTTGATTGGGTATTTGTCAGCCCACTCGTTCCAGTAAGCAGCCATTTCCATAGAGTTCAATGACTTACCGCTTGATTTCTTGAAAGTGTAAAGACCTGTTTTGGCATCATAAAACTCAGAAGCGGCTGCATCCATAGCAATGAAAACATCTTCACCTGGCTTAAATCCGGCTTTCTCGATTGAAGTCAAAACGATTTCGATAGCTTCTTCATTTGAACCGATGTTTGGAGCAAATCCGCCTTCGTCACCTACGTTTGTAGAGTATCCTTTAGATTTTAATACTTTTTTGAGATTGTGGAAAATCTCAGTACCCATTCTCAATGAATCAGAGAAAGTAGCTGCACCCGCTGGCATAACCATAAACTCCTGAAAATCAATAGAGTTGTCGGCATGTGAACCTCCGTTTAGGATGTTCATCATAGGCACCGGCAAGGTGTTGGCATTTACGCCACCCAAGTATCTGTACAATGGCAAACCAGCCTCTTGACAAGCGGCTTTGGCGACAGCCAACGAAACGCCCAAAATAGCATTGGCACCCAAATTGCCTTTGTTGGCAGTTCCGTCCAAGTCTATCATCGCTTTGTCAATATAGTTTTGCTCGAAAACATTTACACCTAAAAGCTCAGCTGCTATCTCTTCATTAACATTCTTAACGGCCTTCAAAACACCCTTTCCAACATATACTTTGTCGTCGTCGTCGCGAAGCTCTACCGCCTCGTGAACACCCGTGGAAGCACCCGATGGCACTGCCGCACGACCTAAATAACCATTTTCAGTATGAACATCTACCTCTACAGTAGGGTTGCCTCTTGAATCCAAGATTTGTCTGGCATGAATTTTAACGATTTGACTCATTTTCTTAAAATTAAATGTAAAATTTTTGGCTTTTCCGATTGGCAAAACAAAATCACCGAACGAAATCCAATAAAAACACTGCAAATTAACGGATTATTTGGCGTATTGCCATAATTTAAAAATCAAATTTTGCAATAAATTTATATTCCAAATGTATATTAGTACAATATTTGCAAGCGTTTTAAGCAGAACACTATTCCTATTTTTATGCGTAAGATTACCTTGTTTTTTTTATTTGTTAGCTTTTCAGGTTTTTCCCAAGAAGAACACCAAATTCAGTTCCCAAACGATTTCGAAAAAACCATTCGAGCCTCCAATCCACTTCATTTAATTGACCTCAGAGCCAAGGGCGAATTTGAGGCTGGGCACATTAAAAAATCCATTCATATTGACTATTTACGTACTGATTTTGAGGACTATATTCAAAATTTATATAACAAAAAAACACCCTTAATTTTGTATTGTCAGTCCGGCAAAACGAGTGAAGATGCAGCTAATTATTTGATTGAACTGGGCTATGAAAATATTGTAACTTTAAAAGGTGGGTTTGAAAAATGGATTTCTAATTCCAAGCCTTACACCTCATCAAAAAAAACATTTGAGCCCCTGGGTTTTATTTCAAAAGAAAACTACAACACCCGAGTTAGAGACAAAAAATGGGTTTTGGTAGATTTTTATACTGACTTGTGTGTTTCATGCAAAAAAATGGCTCCGATTCTTTACAAAATCGATGAGGAAAACAGTCAACTGAGTTTACTAAAAATCAATGGCAACAAAAATATAGGCATGACCGAGCAGTTGGAAGTTACAGAGATTCCGACGATGATTCTCTATAAAAACGGAAAACAAGTTTGGCGACATACAGGCCTAGCAACCGAAGCAGAAATAAAATCGAAAATATATTGAGAAATTGTGTTTTTATAGAAGTATGACCCAAAACAGAATGAAAGATTGAAACTGAAGGGAAACAAGATGTTTCGACCTATCAATTTTATATTGACATAGGAAAGAAAAAAGAAAACAAGAATTTAATTTCTTTGGATGAATTGCTATTCTGAAAATTGGTGAACAGCTCTGAGAGTCTTGTGAACAGATATTTGAATCTTTTAAACTCTACGTACTTTTAGAACAAGCAAGAACCAAACTTGGAATGACTCAGAAACAAAACTAGAAAAGTGTGTTACCAACAAATCTTTTTTTTCTAGAATTGAGAACAATTCCTCAAACATGGGGCTTACTACCCTTGTGAAAATTATTCAACAAGGACTTGGAGGGTATTTGAAACTGTCTTTAGAAGTCTAAATATCACCTAGCCAATCTTCCATTAAAATATTGTAATGTTTTTAATTAAAGAAAGGCTTGAAATACCTTTTATTTGCGTTCAAGGAAACAGCAAATTTTGTATTTTCATACGCTATTTTGGCAATTTTTAGGTATTTTTGGTTTTTTTATGTCCCTAAGAAGTAAATATGATTGCATATCTCAAAGGTAAATTAGTTGAAAAAGAACCTACCCATGTAATATTAGACGTTGCTGGTGTGGGTTACTGGGTTAAAATATCTCTTCAAACCTATTCGGCTCTTCAAAACGCAACAGAGAACTGTCTGCTGCATACGGTACAAATAATCAGAGAAGACTCTCATCAGCTTTTTGGTTTTTTTACAAAAGACGAAAGAGAGCTTTTCGAAAACCTTATCAGCGTATCGGGCATCGGACCTAGTATTGCTTTGGTGTTTTTATCGAGTATGAATTCTATTGAGATCAAGCAAGCTATCATATCAGAAGACGTTAAAGCCATTCAAAACATCAAAGGTATTGGAGCCAAAACTGCCCAAAGAGCGGTTATTGAATTAAAAGACAAACTCAAAAAAGATATAATATCGGAAGGCATCAACCCTAGCATGTTTGCTTCAACCAATCATACTTTGCGATCTGAGGCACTTTCGGCATTGGTTACCTTGGGTATTCCGAAAGCGGCGGCCGAGAAAAGCGTGGATACCATCCTAAAAAAATCTGGCGGTGACATTTCGCTCGAAGAATTGATAAAACTATCACTCAGATAAACAGTCCAATAAATAAAAAAAAACTTTGAATCTAGAATATTGGCAAGATTTTGGACGTTTACTGCTATAATACTCTGAATTGCGTTCGTTTTTATGCACCTAAAAATACCTTATAATCTCGTATTCCTAACACTTTTATGCTTCGCTTTTAAAGCTGAGGCACAGTCTCCTATAATAGATTCGCTGACAAATAAGAAAACTACCAACTATCTCAACATTTGGAAAGACACTTATCTGAACAGGTTTAACTATCGTTTATCGCCCATACTTTCGATTAATCCAGAAAGTCTAAAAACCAATGTCCTCCTTAATGGCGACAATAATAGCTTTACGGTTAACGAGAGACTGAACAATAATTTGGACGTTAAAATGCCGCAGACTTTGACTTTTAATGAGTATTCTAGTATTCAGAATTCCATGCTGAGGCAGAGTATTATTAGAGACATAGAAAAAGCACAAGACGGCAATACATCATTTTCCGGAAAAAGGATAAACCCATTATTGGAGAAAAACCCAATCTTAGACAGGATTTTTGGTGATAAAGTGCCTGAATTCAGACCTAACGGCTACGTAAGTGTTGATTTAAAGGCTGGAACCCAATTTACAAACAACCCAATGACCCCCTTGGCATTAAGACGTCAGCCTATTTTTGATTGGGATCAGCAAATTGCCATTAATTTTAATAACCTTTTTGGAGGTGGACAAAATAACAACCCCAATGCGGAGGATTTTGAAAACCCTAATCCCCAAGGGAACAATGGCACGCCACGAATTCAGGACCTGAGAAATATCATGAGAAAAGCTGGTCAAGCCAAAGAGAAAATGAATATCCTTGGAAACTTTGACACCAAGGCGTCTTTTGGTTTGGAAAATAGATTTAAACTCAATTTCAAAAACGACCCAGAAGATATTCTCCAAAAAGTAGAATTGGGCAATATTACAATGCCCAACAGAAGCCAATTGATACCTGGAGTACAAAATCTGATGGGTGTAAAACTAGGAATGAAGTTCGGCAAGCTCGACGTCACAACGGTTATTGCACAGCAAAACTCACGAACAGAGTCTATCATGATAAATGGCGGTAGCCAAAGCCGTGGTTTCGAACTCCGCTGCGATAATTATGACGAAAACCGGCACTTTTTCCTTTCACACTTTTTCAGAGATCAGTTTGAGAAATCGCTCAAAAACCTCCCAATGGTTACTTCAGGTGTGAGAATTACGAGATTAGAAGTGTATGTAACCAACAGAACCAACAACGTGAGCTCCATGCGAAACTTGGTGGGCTTGAGCGATTTGGCAGAGAAAAACCCTTACAGAAAAGAAATTGTAGTGCCAAACAGTAGCATTACGGCTGCTGACAACAAGTCCAACAACCTGTTCACAGGCATTGTAAACAACGAGGCTTTCAGAAGAATTGACAACAGCGGAAATATTTTGACTGGAATGGGTCTTAAAAATGGTGAGGATTTCGAGTTACTACGTGGAGCCAAAAAACTGACCGACAGAGAGTTTGAGATTCAACCTGAGCTTGGCTATATATCCTTATTAACCCCGCTTAGAAACGACGAAATATTGGCTGTAGCCTTTGAATATACCTACCAAGGCCGAGCCTACAAAGTGGGTGAACTCACCGAAGACTATGTAAGTCGCAAAGAGGACGAGGTGATTATTCTGAAAATGTTAAAGTCATCGACCATCAGAAACAGGCTGAATAACCCCATGTGGAACCTGATGATGAAAAACGTGTATTCGCTAGCACAAGGGCAAATTAAAAAAGAAGGATTTCAGCTTAGGATTGTTTATAAAGACGACCAAACGGGTATGGACACGCCCAACCTCAAAGAAGGGAAAAACTTCGCAAATGTTCCACTTATAGAGGCCTTAAAGTTAGATAAGCTAAACTTTAACAACGACCCGAAGAAAGACGGCAACTTTGACTATGTCGAAAACGTCACCATCAACGAAAAATACGGAAGAATCATTTTTCCAGTATTAGAGCCATTTGGCAGCCACATCAATAAGCTTTTTGAAGGCGAACCAGACCTTCAGAAAAAATATGTTTTTGATGAGTTGTACACAAAAACCTTAATGGATGCCCAGCAGGTAAGTCTTAAAAACAAGTTTTTTATATCGGGTAGTGTACAATCTGGTGGTTCAGAAATCGCATTGCCTTTGGGTGCTTCAGGAGCGTCTGTGCGGGTGTATGCAGCAGGAAACGAACTAAAACAGGGTGTAGATTATACCGTTGATCCACAACAAGGTACCATAATGATCACCAATCAGAGTATTCTTAGCTCCGGCAGACAAATAAGAATAGACTATGAAAAACCAGATATCTTTCAGGCACAAATCCGCCGTTTGTTTGGTATGAGGTTCGACTATACCGTCAGTCGATATTTACGAATTGGTGGAACAATGCTTTCACTCAAAGAAAACACTCCTGGATTTATAACCAGAACTTCCATTGGAAATGAACCTGTCAACAACACCATTTGGGGCTTAGACATGAACCTTAAAAAAGACTTTATGGGTCTTACAAAAATGCTCGATGCTTTGCCAGGTATTCAAACCAAAGAACCATCTACAGTAATTCTGAATGCAGAATTCGCTCAGTTGCGACCAAAAGTAAACAATAGAAGAGTAAATGGTAGCTCCATGATTGACGACTTTGAGTTTGCGAGAAACATAAACGACCTAAGTCGTCAACCTACAAAATGGAGGCTAGGATCTACTCCTGAGGCTATTTTAAAAACGACTCCTGCATATCCGCAAAATCAATATGCTTATAACTACAATAGAGCAAAAATATCTGCATACACCGTAGATATGTCGGCATATATTTCTCAAGGATTTGGTTCAAACAGCATCATTCCTGATGAACTGAAAAACGAGGCCAGTTCAAACATTTATACAAGGGGATTTGAGATTCAAGATATTTTCCCGGGAAGAAGTCGCCAAGTTTTTGCTCAGCAATTGCCATCGGCCATTTTTGACCTATCGTTTTTCCCATCAGAACCGGGAATGTACAATTATAATCCAAATCTGAATCAACAAGGTAGGTTGATAGACCCCAAGAAGAGTTTTGGCTCGGTAATGCGTGGTATAACTTTCGACGCCGACTTTGACAATTCTAATATCGAATATTTAGAATTTTGGCTGCTTGACCCATTTGCCGATGTTGTAAGAGCCAGCCGAAACGAGGCCATAAGAAATACCACTGGTGGAAAACTACTCATACAGTTAGGCGATGTATCAGAGGATGTCATCCCCGACAGTCGTTTTAACTTTGAAAATGGCATTAAGGAGTCAGCTTCGGATCTTTCAAATCCCGTAAAGACAGACTGGGGATTGGCACCAAGAACACAGTTCATTACCGACGCCTTCGACAACTCCGAAAGCATCAGATTAAAACAAGATGTTGGCCTAGATGGTCTATCCAATGCCGAAGAACGTGAGTACGTAAATCCAAACAGCCTGACAAACAACGAAGGAATTAAAGGTTTCCTTACTGCACTTGATGGCAAAAACATTGACCCTCAAGCCCTTGAAAACATAAAAAGAGACCCTTCAAAAGATGACTTTCATTATTTCTTAGACCCCATTTGGGATGCCACCAATGCTACTTTCTTAGAGCGTTTTAAAAACTACTTGGGTATGGAAAATAACGCTCCGCCAATTTCTACCAATACTACCAACTTCAATAGTACATCGAATCTTAATTTGGGTTCAACCAACCTGGCTGACAAAGAAGACATTAACCAAGACAATACGATAAACCAAGTAGAGGATTATTTTGAATACGAAATAGATTTAAACCATTCGGCCGGAAGTACACCCAACTCAGGCGTTCTTTCTAAAAACAGTTATATTGTGGACCAAGTAACTAGCAATGGGGCTACTTGGTACTTACACCGTATTCCTATCAGAAAACCTACTAGAAGTTTTCCTGCAGGTAAAGAAGGCTTTAAGTCTATACGTTTTGTAAGAATGGTAACCACCGAATGGGAACAGCCGGTAGTACTTAGATTTGCGTCTTTACAGTTGGTATCAAATCAATATAGAGTTTATACAAACAGCTTGACAGACAAAAGTGCTTTCGAAATACCACAAGACAGCTCAAGCACCGCGGTTTTCAAAACCTCGTCGGTGAACGTAGAAGAAAATGGTTGCCCATTACAAGGTGATTGTAATATTAAGCCAGGAACTACGCCCTATGTAGTACCGCCTGGATTTATCAGAGATAGAGACTGGACTTCCCAAATATTCATGGAAATGAATGAGCAGTCTTTGAGTATGTCGGTTGAAGATCTCAAAGGCGGTGAGGCTAGAGCGGTGTTTAAAAACACAAAACTAGACTTGAATATGTACAAACGTTTAAAGATGTTTGTTCATACCCAAAACAAGGACAATCAGGAAGGTATAGCGAGTGTTTTTGTAAGAATAGGTACTGACTTGAAAAGCAATTATTATGAAATAGAAATACCAAATCTGAAAAACACAGTTAACGGCTCGCAAGATGCTTTTTCTATTTGGCCAAAAGAAAATGAACTAGATATTCCTTTGGATTTGCTGAGAAACTTAAAACTGGAGAGGAATAGAAATATGTTTTCTATGAACCAGAAATATGGCGGAGACAAGCTAGTGGATGTTCCTGGAACAGTATCAGGTGCCACGGGCGACAACAGCATAGAAGAGAATATTATCAGAAAATATAAAATAAGTGTGGTGGGTAATCCTGACTTCAGTAATGTACTGACGATGATGATTGGGGTTAAAAACAACGACACCATTAACAAATTTATTGGGCGAGAATTTACAGTTTGGTGTGACGAACTTCGAGCTTTTGGTTTTGACCAAGAAAATGGCGAAGCGGGTATATTTTCGGCAGACATTAAACTGGCCGATGTGGGCACATTGATGCTCAACGGAAACTTCAAAAACTATGGTTTTGGCGGCGTGCAGGATAGAATCAGCATGCGATCGAGAGAGGTTTCAAAAGGCTTTGGTATCGCTTCCAACCTGGCTTTGGATAAGTTTTTTCCTATGAAATGGGGATTGAGCATACCGTTTTTCGCCAATTATGACCGTCAGATAATTACACCAACATTTAACCCACTCGACCCTGATATCAGACTGGAAGATGCTCTTCTTGGCAGAAGTATTTTTCAGGAAAACTTGAGCAGAGAAATAGTGGAAGAGAATGCTGAAACAAGGGGTTTTAACTTCACCAACGTAAGAAAAACAAAAACCAAAACTGGAGGGAAAGACCATTTTTATGACATTGAAAACTTTACCGTATCTTATGCACAGAATCGCATAGTACGCCGTAGTGTGCTTTTAGAAAAAAATCTACAGACGCAAAACCGGGCCGCTTTGAGCTACCAATATTCTCCAAAAGGATTTACTTGGGAGCCATTTAAGAAAGCCAAAAACTTTGACAAGCCGATACTGAAAAATCTGAAAGCTTTTAACTTATCCCCAATTCCTAATCTAATAGCCTTCAGGAGTGATTATGACAGAAGTTATTTCTTGACTCAGTATAGAAATGCGAAACTTGAAACCTCAGATATTTCTCCAAACGTAATCAAGTATTTTCTTGGAAACAGATACTATGATGCCCAATGGAATCTTACGAAATCAATTGTATTATCGTACAACGCCCAGATGACTTCCATCCAAGACGACATCGACTCCATAAGTAATGAAGAAATTAAATTTTTCCAAGGCTTAAAAACATTGGGTAGGGCCAAAAATTATACGCAAAAAATGCAGGCCACCTATCGTTTGCCTTTAGACAAATTCTTTTTGCTCGACTGGATGAAAGCCGATACCAGATTTAATAATAACTATGGATATACTGCTGGTTCGTTTAATATTGAAGACGAAAATGACGATGCGTTCGGCAATATGTTAGAGAATGGTCGAGAACTCGCCATAAACGGACAGGTAGATTTGGTAAAGTTGTATAACAAAATTAGGTTTCTAAAAGCCGCCAATACGCCTAGCCCACCTCGTCAAAGATTTACTCGGGCCCCAGGCGACGATGAGGAAATTAAACTTCAAACGGGAAGCGTAACCAAAAGTATTACCAGACTTTTGATGACTTTACGGGGTATAAATTTTGACTTTGCCCTTTTCGAAACTACGCTTTTACCGGGATTCTTGCCTTCTCCAAAATTCTTTGGGTTAGACAATAGCATGCAGTTTGCTCCGGGGATGGAGTTTGTGATGGGCAGTCAAAACAGAAACATTCATAAAATAGCAGCTCAAAAAGATTGGCTTTCAAAGAGTATTGTTCAAAATAATCCTTTCACACAAACGCGTGGCGTAAAGTTTAACTTCGGTACTAGACTAGAACCCTTTAAAGGCTTAACCATGCAAATAAGAGGTAATTTGACTCGTGGGGATAGTTACCAAGAAATGTACAGACCTGAGACTGTTGGTGGAGGATTTAATACTTTAAATCCTGTCAGAAATGGAAACTTCAGTATGTCGTTCTGGTCATTTAAGACAGGTTTTGCCAAAATGAGTAATGATTCTGCAAGTTTATACCAATACGATATCTTCGACAATATGGTGGCCAATCGCCAAAAAGTGCTGAATAGATTAAACAGCATAAATACAAATAGCGAAGGGGTGTTGGAAGGCAAATATGACTTAAATTCTCAAGATGTATTAATTCCATCTTTCTTCTCTGCTTATTCAGGGCAAAGTTTAGACAAGATTTTTGCAAAAAGCATTAAAAAAGGTGGCAAAACTTTCAATCCATTTTTATCATTCCCAATGCCGAACTGGAGATTGGATTATCAAGGATTAGAGAAGTTACCTGGATTCAAAAAAGTATTTAACTCTATTACTTTAAGTCACCAATATTCTTCTACCTACAGTGTTGGCAATTTTACATCTTCACTTGAATATGGTTCGCAATTGCTCAACCTAGCCATCAGAGATTATCCGCTGGGCGATAAAACGGTGGAGACTTTTACGAACATTCCTATGATGAATACAGGCACACCACTATTTGCACCAGCATTTATTATGAGTACCATTACCATGGAAGAGAAGTTTTCTCCAGTTATTGGTGTACAATTTACAACTAAAAAGAACTTTACAGGCTCGTTCAATTGGAACAAAGAACGCAGAGCAGCTCTGAACCTTTCAAATGCTCAGGTGGCTGAATACAACAGTCGTGATTTTGTGTTTGGTATTGGTTTCAAAAGAAACAATGTAACACTGCCGCTTAGAGGTCGTGATGGCAACCTAATCGTTCTGAAAAATGACTTGAATTTCAGATTGGATATTACAAGCCGTGACTTAAAAGTACTTCAAAGAAGATTGGACGGTGATGTAGCTCCTATTCAAGGTAATTATAACCTGCAAATTAGGCCTCAGCTGCAATATCAGATTAACAAGAGAATAAATATGGGTATGTATTGGGAAAGACTTGTAAATACGCCATTTACATCCTTGTCTTATGAACGTACTTCTTCCATTTTTGGAATGAACGCTAGGTTTAACTTGAGTGATTAAGAGATTCTTTTCAATGTCGTTGGAATTCATTTCGATTTAAACCGCAGCGGCCTAAATTCTAAAAGTCGAAACCGAGCCTCCGCAGGAGAGGGACTTATTAAAGGAGCTTAGCTAAATGAGGTTAGTTTGTGAATACATATTCACCAAACATGAATTTAATGAGTCCAAAGACATTAGTGTACAATCATTGGCAAATCAATGTCGTTTACTGAAGGTAATTATTTACTCTAAAACCTCACGGCAGCGGCCGACTGTCCTAAATCCCACTTCACAGGAGAGGGACTTAAAATCTGAATTTAAGTAAACGACAATGATTGGCAAATATAAAAATCAATGAAATCGATCCTCTCTGACTTCAAGATTTTTCATAATTTCGGCTTCCTGCACCAATAATTCCTCCCAACGGCGTCTCACCTTTTCCTTGGGATTATATTGCTCAGCTATTTCTATAAAGTTGCGATAATGAAGGGCTTCGGCTATCATCAGTTCATGGTAAAACTTACTCAAACTCTGATCAGAGATATGCTCCGACAACAACTTAAACCTTTCGGCACTTCGGGCTTCTATCAAGGCAAAAACCAAACAATCTTCCATCAATTGGTCGTATCGGGTACCGCCGCCACGCTTGCACTTGTCTAACTGCGTTACATATTCATCTTTTCTTTTGTGGGTCAGTTGAATATCACGCTTTTTCATTTCCTTCAACACTGCCTGAAAATGCCCCCATTCCTCCGTTACGACTGGCGAAAGGGTATCCACCAAAAAATCACAATCGGGATATTTTACAATCAGGGTAATACACTTGGTTGCGGCTTTTTGTTCACAAAATGCGTGATCGATGAGTATATCCGAGAGGTTCATCTCGGCAATATTTACCCACCGAGGATCAGACGGAAGCTTTAAACCGAGAGTTGTTAGATTTTGATTATACAAGATTTTTAGACTGTTTTAAACTTTGTTTTTTATCTAAAGTCATTAAAAAACACGGTAGCAAAATAAGGTTTGAAATCATACCAATCAACAAAGTAATAGAAACCAACAAACCTAAAAACACCGTACCCTTAAAACCCGAAGCTACGAATATTCCAAAACCAAAGAACAAAATAATGGCCGTGTAGAACATACTAATACCCGTGTATTTTATGGTCTCCGAAACGGCTTGGGAAATAGTCTTTCCTTTCAAAATTTCCTCTTTATATTTAGTCAAGAAATATATGGTACCGTCGCTGGCAATGCCAAAGGCTATACTAAAAATAAGAGTAGTTGAAGGCTTCAACGGAATGCCGAAATAACCCATAATTCCGGCCGTAATTATTAAAGGAATAATACTCGGAATGGTAGAAATCATAACGGTGCGGAAATTTAAGAACTGCGAGGCCATCACCATCGAAACCAAAATAATGGCCAAAAGCGTACTTTCACCAAGATTACCTAGCAAATAGTCATTTCCTTTTGTAAAAACCAATCCATTACCAGTCAATTTAACATCTACTTGCTGCTCTTTGGGTTTCCATTGGCTGCTTTCTTTGTCAAAATTAAATATCGTATCAGCTTTGGCTTGCAATGCCGTAAACATCTCTCGCATTCTTACTGTACCCACATCGGTACTTTGAAAACTTATTCTAGTTTTTTGTTTTTTCTCATCCAAAAACGCCGAAAGCATATTTTCGCCTTGACCAGTGCCCTTTACGTATTCTGCCATTTTCTGCAATTCCATGGCCGGAGGAAGCACAAAATACTTGGGGTCACCACCTCTATATCCCTGATAAACAAACTTCAGGCCTTCTACTATTGAAAGTGGTTTTGTGAATTCGGGATACTTCGAAAATTCTCTTTGAAGTACTTTTATTTGCGTCAGAATAACAGGATTAAAAACGCCATTGTCCTCTTTGGTATCAACCATCACCTCAAAAGGCACTATCCCCTTGAAGTTTTTCTCTACAAATTTCAAATCGGCATAAATCGGATCTTTCTCAGGCAAATCGTCCACCACAAAACCTATGGCCTTGATTTTGGTTGCTCCATAAACAGAAATACCAACAATAATTACAACTACCCAATACGTAGCCGTACGGCGATTATGTACAAAAAAATCAATCTTTTTGAGGATTTTAGAAATGCTTTTATTCTCTAAATGCCTCACATGCTGGGGCTTAGGATCTGCCACATAGCTGAAAATAGTAGGAATGAGAATAAGCGAAATGGCCCAAGTGGAAATAACCGCAATAGCCGCCACCAGACCAAATTCTAACAACAAAGGACTTCCTGTAAAATAAAATACAAAAAAACCGATGAAGGTGGTCACATTGGCAATGAAAGTGGTTTTACCTATTTTCTCAATCGAAATAAACAAAGCTTCACGTTTATTACCAATTCTTAGGTATTCTTCTTGGTACTTGTTTATTAAAAAAATGGAGTTTGGAATACCTATTACGATAATTAAAGGAGGAATCATCCCTGTCAGAATAGATATTTTATAGTCGAATAGGGCAATGAGACCTACCGCCCAAATCACCGCAATGATGATGACCGCAATAGAATAAAAAACTACTCTGATAGATTTAAAAAAGAGATAAAGGATAATGGTTGTAACCAAAAACGCCAAACCCATAAAAAGGCTTAACTCCTCTCTGACTTTCGACATGAAATTGGTCCTGATAAATGGCATTCCCGAAAAATGCATTTTTATGTTGTTTTTTGCACCAAAAGCCTCAGATTCAGACTCCACAAGCTTACTGAGGCTGATTCTGTCTTTACTATTGAGCTTGTCTTGATCAAACGTAACAGCCATAATGTGGGCATTACCTTGGTAAACCAGTCCTTCGTAAAAAGGCAAATTAGATATTTTACTTTTTAAAGTATCAAGTTCAATTTGAGTTTTAGGTTTGGCGGTAAGCAAAGGTTTGAATTCAAACTTCTTATCCTTTTCGTTTTTTTGAATCTCAGCCAAACTAGCTACGGATAGTACGTTCTTAATACCTTCAAAGCCACTGATTTTCTGTGTCAAATCGTACCAATCAACAAAAACAGGCAAGTCATAAATCTTGTTAGACTCAATTGCAATCACCATCACATTGCCGTCCTCGCCAAATTGTTTTTTAAAATCATCGTAAATCTTGAAGCTCTCGTCGTCTCGTGGAAGTATTTTTGGTAGCTCGTAAGACAGCTCCAATCGAGTAATTTGGTATCCCATAAACGCCGTAACCAAGCCTACTGCAAGCAGCAACTTCAAACGGTGGTTTAAAATTAGACTAGCAACGGCCTTCCAAAAACCAGCAAACAAGTTATTTAAAAATGACATGTGTTCTTTTATTGAAATAATTCTGCAAAAATACAGATTTTAGTTTGTCTATTGAAAAAAAATACCACCTGAAACCACTCAAATTAAACCAAATTAAGCAATTCAAAGATTTGTCTAGCAGCATCGAGCGGGCTTAATTTATTATCCGAAACCAAGGATTCGAATTTTTGAACATTCACCTTAAGCTTATCATTGTTTTGGATATGATTTTCTACCAAATGTATCAAGGATCGATTCATCCAACTGATTTTTTGAGCCTTCCTATTTTCTTCAAAGAAGCCATTCCTACTGACCTTTTGATGATAGCTCGAAATAAATTGTCCTATTTCATCAAAACCAGTAGCGTTTAAGGCCGAACAAGATAAAATTTCTACATCGGGTTTGGCCGCACGAGGTGGAAACAAATGCAAAGCATGAGCAAAGTTGCTTTTTACTTCCCCCAAAATCTCCTTCTCAATTTGATCTGACTTATTAATTACCACCAAATCAATCATTTCCATAATCCCTCGCTTAATGCCTTGTAAGTCGTCTCCAGCACCTGCAATGCTCAAAAACAACAGCATGTCGGTCATTTCTTTTACGGCTGTTTCAGACTGCCCCACTCCTACTGTCTCCACCACCACAAAATCATAACCTGCTGCTTCACAAAGCAATATACTCTCTAAAGTACTTTGAGCCACACCACCAAGCTCAATTCCTGCCGGGCTAGGTCTTATAAACACATTGGGCTTCCCTACCAGTTTTTCCATGCGGGTTTTGTCTCCTAATATACTCCCGCCACTTATTTTACTACTCGGATCAATGGCCAAAACAGCTACCTTTTTATCTATATTCAGCAAAAACTCTCCAAATCCATCAATAAAGGTGCTTTTACCCACTCCGGGAGCACCTGTTATTCCAAGTCTAAAACTTTTTCCAGTATAGGGCAAAATGCTATTAACCAAGGCATTGGCCAGTTTTCTATCATCCACAGATTTGCTTTCTACCAAAGTTATGGCTCTGCCCAACACTGACTTTTCACCAGCTAGGATTCCATTTTTAAACTCCTCGGTAGTAAGTCTGTTTTTAGCCATCAATATAAATCAGTTTGTAAGAAAGGAATCAGAGCCAACACCATGGCTTGAGAATAAAACTGCGTTCTATCTATCACATTATTAGTCAATAGCCCAGTTGTACCCATTTTTTGTTTGGTGTTATTTTGTCCAAAAACAATCTCATCGGCATGGCCCAATTCATAACCTTGGTTGATCAAATCTATGACTTTTTTGGGTAGAAAAAAACCTGCCGTTCGGGCTTTGCCCATTTTGGTTTTGCTTAAAACCACTATCCAGGCCATGGCTTCCATCTCTGAGTCGGTGTGTGCGATATTCCCGCCTTCTATTCCTACCCAAAAATCAGCTGAATCAAATTGCTCTCTGGCCTTGTTGGCCCTATTAAATGCTCCTCTAAAAGTTTCGTCCTCGCCCATGGGTTGGTCACTCACATCTGAACCTACTTCTACACCTTCAAAAACAAACTTTTCGTTTTCAAACATGCTTTCAAATCCAATCTGAGCAGAATTTATCTTGACAGGATTACCTGAGGCTACTATTACGCTCTTCATTATTTACTATTTTTCAAGAATATCTCCCCTATTTCCATGTCTTCGGGGCTTGTTATTTTTATATTTTTGTTGTCGCCGTTTATCAGAAAAATCTTCTGTCCAAAATGTTCCACCACTGAGGCGTCGTCAGTAAAAAGTTCATTATCATCTACTTGATAGGCTTTTTTAAGCAATTCTAAATCAAAGGTTTGGGGTGTTTGAATCAACTTCACATTTTTTCTATCTACCGATTTGTTCTTGTCACCTTCTAGCATTCTCACCGAATCTTTAGAATCAACACAGACTACAGCGGTTGAGTTTTGGGCGGCGGCTCGAAAAGATTCTTCTATTATCTCGGGGCGAACAAAAGGACGAACACCATCATGAACTGCCACGAGCCCAGCATTTTCTTCTATTGAAAACAACGCATTTTTGACAGATTGAAATCTTGTAGGCCCACCTTCGACGGTTCGTATTTGTGACAAATCTTCAAAAAAAGTTGAGCTGATTTTTTCCCAATATTCCAGAGCATCAGTCGGCAGTGCTAAAACTATCTGAATATAATCTATTTGCAAAAACTTCTCTATGGTATGTACCAATATGGGTTTATTTCCCAAAGGAAGAAATTGCTTCGGAACGGCGGACTGCATTCTGCTTCCTGACCCTCCTGCTACTATAATGGCGTATTTATTGGTCATAAAAAAAGTGTCGCACATGGTACGACACTTCAAATATACTTTCTAAAATCTAATATCGAAAACTAATTAGATAATCAACATACAATCGCCGTAGGTAAAGAATTTGTATTTCTCCTTTATGGCCACCTGATAAGCCTGTGTAATGGTTTCGTAACCGCCAAAAGCACAAGTTGTCATCAACAAAATAGACTCTGGAAGGTGAAAGTTGGTCAATAGGGCGTTCGTGATTTTGAAATCGTAAGGAGGAAAAATAAATTTGTCCGTCCAAGCATTGTTGACTGGCTTCACTCTGTCATTGGCCGAAACCGATGATTCCATGGCTCTTAATGAGGTGCTTCCAATGGCACAAACACGCTTTTTGTTATCCAATGCACCGTTTACAACTTTGCAGGTTTCCTCCGGAATAAAGAAATTCTCCGAGTCTGTTTTGTGTTTGGTAAGGTCTTCCACCTCTACTTGTCGGAATGTACCGATACCAATATGTAAAGTCAAAGGAGCAAAATCTACCCCATTGATTTCCATTCTTCTCACGATATTTTTCGTGAAGTGAATACCAGCCGTAGGGGCAGCAACAGCACCTTCAACATCTGCAAAAATGGTCTGGAAACGCTCGCTGTCTACATCTGCTACTTCTCTTTGCAACACGTCTTTGGGTATTGGTGTCTCACCCAACTCATACACGGCTTGCATCATTTCTTCGTGGTTACCGTCAAAAAGAAAACGGATTGTTCTTCCACGAGAAGTGGTGTTGTCTATTACTTCCGCAACTAGGTCGCTGTCGCCAAAATAAAGTTTATTACCTACACGTATTTTACGAGCTGGGTCAACCAATACGTCCCAAAGACGCATTTCTCTATTGAGTTCTCTTAATAAAAATACCTCAATCTTAGCACCTGTTTTTTCTTTTGAGCCATACAATCTGGCTGGAAAAACTTTGGTATTATTAGCAACCATGACATCACCTTCTCCAAAATAATCTACGATATCTTTGAACATTTTATGCTCAATCTTACCTGTTTTACGATGTAGAACCATCATGCGGGCTCCGTCGCGGTCATCAAGTGGATACTGTGCTATAAGACTATGTGGAAGGTCAAACTTAAAAGCGGATAATTTCATCTATGGTATATTTCAAAAATTAAAGAGTTATTTAAACCGAATATTTATGAAAAAATAATAATGTCAAAATGACTTTATAATTACCTAACAAATCTATATCGGGCTGCAAAGGTACAAAATCCGATAGGCCGTTGTCAAGTGATTTGGCATTTATCTAGAAATAAATACTGAATATCAGCCAATTGCTGATTTCAGAAGCTTTTTAGAGAAAATAATTCAAAAAGAAATTTCTCCTTGAAGATAAAGATTGGCTCTACCGCCAATAAGCACCCTATCTCCCAAACTTTGGCAACTCACATCGCCTCTTCTTTTAGAAATCTGGCAAGCGTTCATCTCGTTTTTTCCAAGTATACCCGCCCAATAAGGAATCAACTTTGTGAAAGCTGAGCCCGTCACAGGGTCTTCGTTTACACCCACGTTTGGGCCAAAAAACCTACAAACAAAATCGTAAGGATTTGAAAGTGAGGATACAATTACACCTCTGGCATTTATGCTAGACAAAAGAGCAAAGTCAGGTTCTAAATTCGCAACTGTCTCTTCGTTCTCGAAAATTAAAAGCACATCATCTGCAGCTTTCAAAATTTTTGTTGGCGTGCTTCCCAAGGCAGGCACTACACCGTCCAAGACCTGAAGTTCCTCCGAAACCACCGCTGGAAAGTTCAAAAAGAACTCACTCCCCGACTTTGAAACATAAAGTGGGCCACTTTTGGAGTCAAAGGTTATGGTTTTTCCAGAAAAACCCAATAACTCAAAAATGACGTAAGCACTCGCTAGCGTGGCATGACCACACAAATTGACTTCTACCGCTGGCGTAAACCATCTGATGTGAAATCCATCCGCTGTTTTAACAAAAAAAGCAGTTTCCGATAAATTATTTTGAGCCGCTATTTGCTGCATGAGGTTCTCAGACAACCAAAAATCGAGAGGAACCACTGCGGCAGGATTTCCTGAGAAAGCACCCGAAGCAAAAGCATTAACATGGAAAATTTTCAATGTGGTCATTTTCTAATTTTGTTAAGTACCATTTGTGTAAAAATCAAAAACAAGGCTGAGAAACTGATCATAAATACTACGTTTCGGCTATCTAACATGCCTTTCCCCAGAGATGCGTAGTGAAAATCTAGCCCGAGATAATTGAGGTAAAACTGCAAACTGCCACTAAACAAATTGGACAATTGACCTATGCCATCATAAAAAAAGTAACAAACAATGGCTGCCAAAATAAAGGCCACTACCTGATTTTTTGAAATGGCAGATGTAAAAATGCCTATGGCAGCGTATGCCGCAGATAACAGCACCAAACCAAAATATGACCCAACAACAGCTGCCGAATCGATGTTTCCTTTGGGATTGCCCAGAACATAAATGGAAAAATAATAAACCAGCGTTGGAAACAAGGCTAATATTATAATGGCCAAGGAAGCAAAATATTTACCAGAAATAATACCCCAAAGCGTGATCGGCCTGGTAAAGAGTAACTCTAGGGTACCCGTTCTGAATTCCTCAGAAAACATACGCATGGTAACTGCAGGAATCAAAAACAAGAAAATATAAGGACAAAACTCAAAAAAAGTCGTCATTTCGGCATATCCATAGTCCAAAACGTTGGAGCTAGGATACATCCAGAGCATTAAACTGGTAATTAACAAAAACACGCCGATAACGATGTAGGCTATCAGCGAGTTAAAAAAAGTGGAAATTTCTTTTTTGAAGATACTAAACATAAGGACTTTTTTAAGAAAATACGGGTTTGTCTTTTTTCATGATGGCAGACATAATGAGTGAAGCTATGAAACCGATAAATACTGCACCCAAAACTCCTGATAAAAATGTTAGGCCCGACCCAGCAGAATTTTCCATTTTTTGCACAGCTTCTTCAATCTGAGTCTCTGAGAGACCCATCGACTCATATTGTTCAGTAAACATTTCTATTTGTTGCTCCAGCAGAGAAGGATCAATATACTGTCTGTAGAAATTATCGAAAAGTACAGATAAAATCGCACCTGTAGTGATTGTAAGTAAACCTAGCCCTAAACCTTCTTTGAAAGTCATGAATCCAGCATTGAGTATTTTATATTCGTTAAATGCCAAATATAAGGTACCAAAGAGCAAAATAAGCATAGCCAAAAGGCCGATGAGCCAACTTTTCCAAAGACCTGTGTTGTATGCAATTGTATTGTAAACAATCCCGATAATACCATAAATCAAACCCCATTTCAAGGCAATTCTTGCAGAAGATACTTTTTCCATATTGTTAGTTTTTAAGTTTTCTCATAGCCATGCCAAACAAACTAATAGCCACAACGGCAACTTGTTTGAACAACAAATCGTCAGTGATGATGACAGAATGTTTTTGAGTTTCAAATGAAAGCAAACTTTGTTGGTAAGACTTCTCATTCAACATTTTCTCAAACATCTCTCTATCCTTCAACAACAACGCCTTTCCATGTAACATCCACTCGTTGAATGGCTTAGCATCTATAAATTCTATAAATAAATAAACCAAAACTCCAGAGATGAGGGCTCCAATGATGTTGGTAAGAAACCCAACTGAAAATGCCTCATAGAAATGTAGGTAGCCGCCATTGTTGCGTTTAAAATACCAAATAGCCGCCCAAATCATGATGATATTGATACCCAAATCAGGCCTACGGAATGCCAATGGATTCGGTTTGGTAGCATACATGGCCAAAAAAAACAAAAAACACGCTACACCGGCAATGCTCCCGAAAATCAAAGAATAATTTAAAACCTGTTTCCTTTTCACTTGCCTACTTTTTTAAATTGTCCATTGTTAAAAACAGCTACAGCACCACCTCTCAATTCTTTTCCTACAAACGGACTGTTTTTACTGGCCGATTTTATATCTTTTTCGTCTACCACAAAAACTTTCTCGGCCTCAAAAATCGTAAGGTTTGCTGCTTGACCAACAGCTATTCGAGTATCCTCTAAACCAAACAATTTTCTAGGATTTGTTGCAATTTTCTCCACAATCAGCTCCAAACTAAGGTCTGAATAGGTATTTATGACCGAAAACAAGGTTTGAATACCCAAAACACCAAAATCTGCCACATCAAACTCGACGTTTTTGTGTTCGGCATCCAATGGATTGTGGTCTGAAACTATCATATCTATTGTTCCGTCTTTCAATCCTTCAATTAACGCCAGAATATCAGATTTGCCTCTAAATGGCGGGAATACCTTGAGATTAGTATCAAAATCTAAGAGCGTTTCGTCGGTAAATGCCAATTGATGTGCGGCTATATCGCAACTCACCGGTAAACCTTTCTTTTTAGCTGCTCTAATCAAATTTACAGACTCTTCAGTAGAAATAGTTGAAAAATGTAAGAGTGGTTTGTCAGACCTGATACTTGAATATTCGAGTAATTTCAAATCTCGCATGATCATTATCTCCTCAGCAGCAGACGGTATTCCTTTTAACCCCAAAATGGTACTAGTCACGCCTTCGTGCATTTGGCCAAACATGCTCAAGTATTTATCTTCTGATTTGTTGACGAGAATGGCTCCCAAAGGCTGCAAGTATTGCAATGTTTTGAGCAAAATATCAGAACTTTGTATAGGATTTTTACCATCCGAAAAACCAACTGCACCACTGTAATGCAAGTCCATCATGTCGGTAAAATCCTTCCCCTCAGTGTTTTTTGTTACGGCACCAAGGTTTTGAAACTGCACCAAGTTGTATTTTGAAAAATTCTTAAAATACGACAAGGATTCTTTGTTTTGAACGGTTGGGTGGGTATTTGGAAAACCAACAATGGTAGTTACACCGCCACCCAATGCGGCAGCCTGCAAACTTTCTAGGTTTTCGAGCCACTCTTCGCCTGGGTCTTTGTAATGCACCCCGCCATCAACCCAGCCTGCCGACACCACAAGGTTTTCACCGGTCAAAGTATCGTCGTAGTCAGATTCGGAAATTTGTTCATCCATCTTTACGATGTTGCCATCTAACACCGCTATGTCCACTCTTTTATTGTGAAAAGCTGACAAAGTGTCGATTACCAGAACATTTTTTATTAAAATTTTCATTTATTTATAAAAAAAAAGCCCTAATGGGCTAAAAATCAATAACAAATACAAAAACTCAATATCGAAATTGTTTTATTTGATATATTTCTCATTTGTATCAATGTCCTATCGACGAAGTATACGCTTCAAAATCCATTAAGCTCTCCACGTCCGACATATCCGCAATCTCCATCTTTATCAACCAACCTCCTTCATAAGGCGAGTTGTTCACCAATTCAGGTTCGTCACTCAAGGCCGAATTGACTTCCAAAATCTTACCTGCCACAGGCAAAAACAAATCTGTAACTGTCTTCACAGCCTCTATGGTTCCGAAAATATCGTTGGCACCTAACTCTTCGCCCTCGGTTTCAATTTCTATAAACACTATATCACCCAATTCACCTTGAGCAAAATCTGTAATGCCCACCAAAGCGATGTTTCCATCAATAATTTTAATCCACTCGTGTTCTTCGGTATATCTTAAATCAGCAGGAAAATTCATTTATTTGTTTTAGTTTTAAAAGTGAACGCAAGTTACAGCTAAAGATTTATTTCACAAAAAATGAGTGGGCATATTCTTATATTTTTACGTTAAAGTACTAATAAACATACTTCAAGAGCCTCAATAATAAGTAAAGGCGGCAACAACGTCACCACCTTTAGCTGGAAGAGTATTTAAACCCTAATTGATTGGAATCGCTTTTCAGCTTCTTTAATGGCTTTTGTTTTCGTCTCTGTCGTTGTCTATCAATATTCGCACCGAGGGCGAAAATGTGTCATCGAACTGTCCATCTTTGGTGGCCCAGAAAAACGCTAACAAAAAACTACCGGCTATCAGAATAGCCAAAATAACCAATATTATTATAACCTCCATAATCAAATCAGTTTATTGTAACGTGCTAATAACCAAGTAAGTCCCACCGAAAAAAATACTACTGAGAGTGTACTAAGTGGCATAAAAATAGCAGCTACCACAGGCGACAACTGTCCACTAGCCGCCCAACCCACACCCATGACATTATATACCACAGATAGTAAAAAACTAAGTTTTACGATATTCAAGGCGGTTTTGCTAAACCGCAAATAATCACCTAATTTTTCAAGTTTTTCAGCATCCAAAATGGCATCACAGGATGGAGAAAAAGCCTGTACGTCCTCGGTCAGGGCAATTCCAATCTTTGCTTCCCGTAAAGCACCCGCATCATTTAAGCCATCGCCAATCATCATTACCTTATGCCCATTTTTTTGCAACTTTTTTATGTAATCTAACTTATCCTGTGGACTTTGATTGAATCTCATTTGACTTCCAAATATTGGTTTTAAAGTATCTGACATTTTACTATTATCGCCAGAAAGCAAAGCAAGCGTAAATGTTTTCTTAAGGTTTTCTAAAAGACCCTTCCAGTTTGTCCGAAACTTAGGCTCTACCGTAAAAAATCCTTTATATTCATTGCCTATCAAAACATGAACCTCCGAATTTTGAGACTCAGCCAGTTCATTTTTCACAAAATCTAACTTCCCTATCTTTACTGAACAACCATCTACTATAGCCTCAATTCCCTGACCTTTAACTTCAAAAATATAATTGACATCAAGACTGACTGTTCCATTCAAATAATTGTTAATCAGTTTACTCAAAGGATGCATAGACTGTGAAACCACACTGTAGACCAATCTTTTTTCATCCGGCATTAGTTCTCCAGCAAACCTCACTTCGCCACGGTTGGCTTCAGTCAGCGTTCCTGTTTTATCAAAAACCATGGTATCAATCTCTGAAAGTTGCTGTATGACCCCTTGATTTTTTACAAAAAACTTATTTCTACCAAAAATACTCATGGTCGTATTCATCGTAAAAGGCAATGATAAAGTTAAAGCACATGGACAAGCCACCATCAGAACAGCCGTAACGGCGGGCCAAAGGAGCTCAGGATTGTTGAATTTCCAATATATTCCAACCGCTGCAGCGATAGCGATGCTGAGATAGGTAAAATATTTAATAAAGGCATTGGCAAGCTCAGTAGTTGGAATTTCTTTCTCTTTCAAGAAACTATCGTTGTTCCACAGCTGTGTCAAATAACTTGTAGAAACGGGTTTCTGCACCAATAGCTCTATTTGATCGGCCACTTGTCTTCCACCAGCAAACACGATATCGCCTTTGAGCTTCTTAACGAGATTTGACTCGCCCGTGACGAAACTATAATCTATTAAGGCGTTTCCTTCCATCAGAATGGCGTCTGTCGGAATCAACTCTTGGTGGTGAACAAAATACAAATCTCCTTTTTTTAATTCATTGACATTCTTATAGTTAATGCCATTGTTTTTTACTTTAACGGCTAATGGGAAGTAGGATTTATAGCTTCTATCAAACGACAAATAATTAAAAGTGACCGTTTGCACCCATTTGCCTACCAACAAAAACAAAACCAAGCCCGCCATGCTGTCCCAATACCCAGCCGTTTGCGGGATGAAAGTTTCATAGCTACTCCTTAAAAACAAGGCGGTAATGCCCAAAGCAATAGGAATATCCACGCTAAGAATTTTGTTATTCCCTTTAATGTTTTCTAAAATACTGTAATACGCACCTTTTAAATAATCGCTTCCTCCATAAAAAAAGACGGGAAGTGCCAGAAGGAAGTTGAAATACAAGAAAAACTTTTGATAAGTTGCATCCAATTTATTGGCCAAATCCAGATTGAAATATTCTGGAAAACTCATCATCATTATATTGCCAGCACAGAAGCCTGTTACGCCAATTTTGAATAAAAGCTTACGGGTTTCGTGATCTATTTTTTTTGATTTACCAGTGCTTTCTAGGTTAATTTGGGGTTCATAGCCCAGTGTAGCCATGAGTTCAACGATTTCTTTGAGAGAAACAGTTTGAGGGTCAAAATCGAGTGAGAGTTCTTTTTTTACAAAATTCAGTCTTGCCGAAAATACCCCTTTCAATATTTTTGGAAAATTTTCTAATAACCAAAAACAGGAGATGCAATGAATAGACGGAACACTCAAAATCACTTTGGCAATGTGCTCGTCTTGGTAAACTAGTAGTTCGTTCTCAATTGCTTTTTCGGCCAAATAATCAAATTTACCCTTGAAGTTCTTTGCTCTTAGACTTACTCCAGCATTGGCGTTGAGGTCATAATAACCGCATAAATTATTGTCTTTCAGTATATCATAAACGGTGAAGCAACCCGAACAACAAAAATGTTTGTCGTCTTCAAGAATATCCTCGTCTTTGCAGTCATTTCCACAATGATAGCAAACCACTTTAGCATCTATTTCTGAAATTGAACTGTTCATCGATCGGGTTTTACAATCACAAAAATCCGAATTTCCGAACTTTAAAATCATGGAAGGAATCATCAAAAAACATGATCTTGGTCATGTTTGAACTGCTTGAAATTTAAAAACCCAGCGTTATTGAGGCGTCGCCAAGATGTACTTTCTTCTCATCGTATTGATCAAAAACTTCTTTTGCATCACAAAACTCTCAGGGTGGATTCTGGCGAAATCTTGCTTCCATTCTGAAAAAATGATAGGTTCAGCTTTTAAAAACTGAGCGAAATCTATTTTTTTTGAGGCGAGAAATTCTTCGAAGCTTAGGTTTTCCATTATTCTACAAAGTCTATATATTTGTTATAACCAAAATAAGGTATAAAACTAGTGTATCGCCGTGAACTTAGAACCATGAAAAGTATAAAAAGAGCTATAAAAAAGCCCTGAATAAAGACAATAAAAAAGCCCATAACGAGGTTTGAGGCCCAACCTGGTGTAGCTTGATGCAAAACAAACTTGAAATAAATGGCCACGCCTGCACCAATAACCGAGCAAGAAACCATTGCACTGGCAAATATCAGTATTCTTACCGCCGTAAAATCTAAAAAAACAGAAATGGCACTCATGCCGTGGAGAATAAGCGAGGTGAAATTCATTTTAGATTTACCCGCCAAACGCACTCCACGATTAAGTGGAACCGAATCAAAAGGCAATTTTGAACGAATAACTCCGCCCGGGTAATTGTTCCAAATTTCCGATACATTAGCCAATTTCTTGATTTTAGATGCTGGAATAAGGCTGTAATTACCGAATGTTATGACGTGACCCGTGAGGAATTTAAAGATGAATTTATAAACCAAATAAAACAATTTGAATGCAAAAGACTCGGTACGTTTCTTTCTTTGTGCAAAAATTATTTTGTCAGGCGAAGATTTGGATTTTTCTATGAGGTCAAGAATGTGCTCGGGCTGATCTTCACCATCAGAATCCATCACTACTACCAGGTCTGCATTGTTATGATCAGCTAAATACGACAAACCTATCGCAATGGCTCTCTGATGTCCTTGATTACTTATTAAATGTAAAACCTTGAGGTCAAAATCACAAAAATCAGAAGCTACAAAAGGGATACTCGAGCAATCATCCACTGCCAAATAAGACAATTCGACCTCTTTTTTCTCGAAAATGTCGGCCGTTTTGGTCATTAAAAGATTGAGTGCTTCCCAGTCGTTATAAACCGGATATACGATTTTTACTTTCATCAATATCTATATTTTGTACCTTCAAAATCAAAAATAAGAACTTTTTCCCCGCTTCCTTTTTTCAAAAATACTTTATCAGGTTCATTAACATCTATTTTTTGAGGAATATTTGCTTTTTTAGGGAGATATAAATTCAAATATTGAGCATCGGTGTAATCCACAGTCTTTTCTTTACCAAACACTTGTGCATAAAATTCTTGATAGCCACCGGGAATAAAAAGTGTGTCACTCTTTTCGTATTTTTCTAAAATATTCCTTGCAGCTGTGCTATAAGGATTAGAAATTCTGGCCGGATCAAACCACGCATTCAAACTTGATTTATCTTCGAAATAAGATTTAATCTCCGATTTTACAGGTTGATATTGCTGCACAAAGACAAAAACAATCAAGAAAAATGCCAACTTTGAGAATTTCAGGAATCTATAAGTTCCAAAACCCATCAAAATGGCCACAAATGGAGAAGCTACTCCAATGTATCTGTGGGTTAAACTAGTGGTATGTCCGTTTTTAAGGGCATCATTCAAAACAAACAGAATGGGCAAAATGAACATCAAAACCGAAACCGCAACTAAAATAAACTGGTCCTGACTAAAAGTCTCTTTAGGACGTTTGAAGATGTATTCAACAGCAAAAAATACCACAAAATAAAAGGAGTTAGCCAGTACAACTTGTTCCATAATGCCGTGATTAAGAGCTAGTAGAACTACAGCCATTATCACCAAAGAGATATAAATTTTTTGTTTAGATTTGAAATAAAAGGCACCCAACAAAAGAATAAAAACTGCAAATGTTACGGCCACATTTTTAACTCCTGAATTCAGCCTCAAAAACAAGCCTTGGGTAAAAATGCTTGAATCATAGACCAACTCGATGGTCTTTTTTGTAACCAATGCTGGCGTACTCAATTGCACGGCTGCATCGGGAGTATTGACATTTATCTGAGCTAATTTTAGGTGTTTTTGGTTTTTGTCTTTCAAAAAATCCATGGCCAAATATCCACCTCCCCAATTGAACCAATAAAGCATCAAAAGAAGATTAAATACGGCCGCCGAAACAAATCCAAACCAAAGGTGCCTTTTGTTTTGAACAAACAAAAAAACCAATCCATGACTTAATGGAACCAGAAAATTGAGATAATGATTTAGCATCGAAAACCCAACTAATACGGCGTATATTATAAAATTTCTTGACTTTTTATTACCTTTAAAAATCTCCAAGAAATAATAGGTAGCCAAAATAACCAACAAGAAAGATAAGGCATAGCTCCTTGCGATATGACTCTGTGCTATATTTAAAGGATCTAAAGCCAATAAAAAACCAGATAAAAAAGCGACAGTGTGATTTTTAAAAACCTCTAAGGAAAACAAATACACCACAATGACCGTCAGCAGACTAAAAACTGCACTCAAAAACCGAATGGAATAGTCCGAGTTGCCAAATACCTCCATCCAATAATGAAGAAATCCGTTGTAAACAATGTGCGTGCCAAAGTCAGAATGAGCTATGGCTTCAAAATAATCCTTGACATTTTTAGAAGCCCAAAAATCTTTAGGCGTAAAAAATGGTTTTTTGAATATTTCCATTTGATTACCACCCCCAACCCATATTCCGTTTGCATTGAGCAAGGTGAATTTTTCGTCAATAAATAAACCACGATTATCCAAGTTAGAAAACCTTAAAAATGAGGCAATCACAATCAAAAAAAACAATAATCCGTATTTCCTCATTTGCCTACATTACGATTTTCTGAATCAACAGCCTTCGAAATTTTCTCTATGATGTAGCGAGGTCTGCCTTTTACTTCTTCGTAAATTTTACCAACATATTCGCCAATAAGGCCAATAGCTATCATGTTTGAACCACTAAAAAAGGCCATTGGTAATAAAGTAGATGTCCAGCCCGATACCGCCACGCCTTGGATTTTACTCCAAAGAACATAAAATCCAATAAAAAATGAGACTATGAAATTGATCACACCAAACCAAAGCACCATACGCATGGGCACTGTAGAGAAGGAAGTGATTCCTTTCCAAGCAAATGCAAGCATCTTGCTAAATGGATATTTGCTTTCACCAGCTTCACGCTCAAGTCTTTTGTAATAGACTTTTTCCGAAGGAAAACCTATGGTAGGGATTATCCCGCGTATAAACATATTGTATTCCTTAAAATTGGCAAATTCCTTAAGTACTTTGTTATCAATCAGTCTGAAATCGGCATGATTGAAAACCACTGGAACGCCAAGCTTCTCCATTATAACATAGAAAAGTTCGGCTGTGAATTTCTTAAAGAAAGTGTCTGAGGTTCTGTCTTCTCTTACGCCATAAACTACAGAATTTCCTTCATTGTACTTATCAATCATGTCACCGATGGCACGGATATCGTCTTGCAAATCGGCGTCAATAGTAATGTAACAGTCGTACTGATCAACAAAACTGAAAAGACCTGCTAAAACCGCATTCTGATGACCGAAATTCTTAGCTAATTTTACGCCTAAAACTCGTGTATTTGATTTTGTGAGTGTATCAATTATTGCCCAAGTGGTGTCTTTGCTGCCGTCGTTGACGTAACAAATCTTGCTTGAGATGTCTATTTTTTTAAGTTCAAGAAGTTGGTCAAAGTAAGTATTGAGTCTTTGATTTGTGAGCTGTAATATTTCTTGTTCGTTGTAACAAGGGACTACCAATAAGAGTTTTGGGCTCATAAAATTCGTTTAGCTTACAAAAATACTACATTTTGGTGATTGTAAATTCTACTCTCCTATTTTTCTTTCGAGCCTCTTCTGATGAATTTCTCAGCACTGGCTTGTAGGGTCCCCACGATTTTATGCCAATTCTTTTACCATCAACAACGCCATCCTTGGTGATATAGTCTTTCACCGCATTCACACGATCTTCCGCCAATTTTATGTTTTTTAACATATCACCTTGGTTATCAGTGTGTCCCTCCAACAATATTTCCATGCTCGGATTTTCAGCCATTATCTTTTTGACCTTCTCTAGTTCTTCAAAAGATTCTTCTTTGATGATGGACTGCCCCTGGTCAAAAAACAGATTTTGAAGCACCATTTTTTGGCCTTGCACCAATGGCAACATCTCAAAAACAGCCTTTAATTCTTTGTACTTCGTTTCTTTGCTTAGGTCTAATATTGTTCTAAAATCTCCGTAAGATTCTAAAGTGGCGGCTATTTCGTACTTTTTACCCACACTTAAAATTGATTTATTGAGCTGAGTTTCTTCATCAAAAGTCCAATTTACTATATTCGAGCTGTCCTTTACCTCTCCCAATGTCTGAAAACTTATTTTGGGAGTAACTAGTCTATTGGTAACCTTATCTTTAAATTGAAAATCGTACAAAACCACCACTTGTGGCTTAATACTCGGAAAAAGCTTTATTTTAAAAATATCATCAGAACCTAAAGAGTTTTTCAAAGAACTAAAATATGCAAACTCTCCAGAGGCAGGAATAGTAATATAGCCATCCCACTCAGGAGAATTTATAACAGGCCCCAGGTTTACTGGTTCTGACCAATTTGTCCAGGTTTCATCAAGCCGGGTAGTAACATAAATATCCGCATCGCCATAACCCGGATGGCCGTTTGAATTAAAATAAAGGGTTTTATTATCAGCAGCCAAGAAAGGAGACCCCTCGTTTCCGGCAGAGTTGAGTATCGGACCTAAATTGATAGGTTTACCATAACTGTTGTCTGAGGTTTTTAATGAAACATAGAGATCCTTGTCGCCAAAGGTTTCTGAACGCCGGAGTCCCATCACCAAATATTTCTCGTCCGAACTGATGGCATACTCTGTTACTGTTTTCTTAACTTTAATTTTTTCATCATATACTTCTAAAGCCTGAAAATCAGCAATTCTGATTTGTTTCGGAAGCTCCCACTTTTTGTTTTTCATAGTAGCCTTTGAAAGACCTGCTACATACTTTCCATTAGGCAAATAAACATTCAATACGAATAAACTTTTACCGTCGGCCGATATAGTGGCTGCGGCATTATTAGCCGCATTATTTATGGGTTCTCCAATATTTGCAGCAGCATCCCATCCGCCATTTTTATTGAGTTTTGACACCCAAACGTCTTGAGGGATTTCAACGGTCTTTTCGCCTTTGGCGGTTTTATCTTTGGTGTTATCTGGGTGGTTAAGCCTTGTAAAATACAGAAATTTGCCATCTGGAGAGACTATCGGTGCCACCTCACCGTATTTTGAATTTACGTTTACGCCCAGATTTTCTTTTTCCAAGTTGGGCGGCAAATTTTCGGCGACATTTATTTTGGCCACATAAGGATGGTCGCTATTTGAGATGCCTATCGCATCATATTCTTTGAGACCTTTGTTGAGCGAATGTACAATCAATATCTTAATCGCATTTATTTCTTGTTGTGTTTCCGGTATGATGATATTCCAAATCCGCCCGCTTAGCCTTGGAGCTGGATCACGATTTTCGTACAGCAAAATTTCAGTATTGTCTTTTGTGTATCCAAAAACCCTTCCTATGGCACCAGGAGTGACGGTTTCTCCAATGATAACTTGTCTAACCTTTATAGCTTTTTCAAAACCCACCTTAATATAATCTTCGCCAAAGCCTGAACCTGTTGGTCGCCAACTACAAGGTGAACTCACCGTTTGGGGAAGAACATTAGGTTTGTTTAAAACTTGTATTGCACGGTTTTTTGTAGAGTAAATCTCGTCAACAGTTTCTGAAGATTTTTCTAATACTTTAGCCGCCCATAATATCTCTTGGGAATAGATAAAATGGTTTACACTAAAAAATAAAAGTATAAAACCTCCGAATTTCATTTTTGTAAATAAGATGTACACAAAGAAAGACTAACGTAATTAATCAACTACAAATTTAATTTTTATTTTGGTTATTAAAATTTTTTGATTGATAAGAATTTTGAAAATATGGAAAAGGAATTGATTTGGTTTCATTTAACTTTACAAAAACTAACACTTGTTAGATTATTCAAAAAGAAAATTACTACATTTGTTATAACAATTTCAAAACTATGTTACAATCTATTAGAAAAATTGGAAACTCAAATGGTGTGCTAATACCAAAAACTATGTTGATTTCTTGCGGAATTACGGAAGATGTGGAAATGGAAATAATAGGTGATGCCATTGTGATGAGAGCTTTAAAAAAACACCCCAGAGATGGATGGGAAGAAGCCTTCAAACTTGAAACAGAAAATCAATCAGGAATAGAAACCGACCTTTTTGAAGGTATGAAAAATGAATTCGACAAAGAAGACTGGAACTGGTAAACAATGATAGTGAAGAGATTTGAAATATGGCTGGTAAGTCTAGAACCAACTAAAGGGAGTGAAATTACCAAAACCCGACCTTGCGTAATCATCTCTCCCGATAGCGTGAATAAGTACCTCAATACCGTGATAGTTGCCCCTTTAACCCATACGCAAAAAAAATACCCAACAAGAATAAATTTCAATTTTGAAAATCAAAACGGCCAAATAGTATTAGACCAAATCAGGGCTATTGATAAGACATCCAGATTGGTAAAAAAGATAGGAGATTTGGATGAATTTACAAGTTCGATGATTTGTAAAATATTAGAGGGAATGTTTAAAATGTAAAAACCTTCTTTGCGAAGGCTTTTACATCAAAAAAAACTTACAGAGCCTTAACAGCAGCAGTCAACTTAGGCAAAACATCAAAAACATCTCCCACAATGCCATAATCGGCAGCTTTGAAGAAGGGAGCTTCTGGGTCTTTGTTGATCACCACAATTACTTTAGAGGAGTTTACACCAGCCAAGTGCTGAATGGCACCCGAAATACCGCAAGCGATATAAAGATTTGGAGCAACTTTGACGCCTGTTTGGCCCACATGTTCGTGGTGAGGTCTCCAATCCAAATCAGAAACTGGCTTAGAGCATGCTGTGGCAGCTCCCAATGCTTCGGCCAAATCTAACAATGCCTGCCAATTTTCAGGACCTTTCATGCCTCTTCCGCCTGATACTACCAAGTCTGCCTCAGGCAAAGACACTGTTCCAGTGGCTTTTATGGTTTCTAACACTTTTGAGCTTTCGGTAAGGCTACCTGTATCAACTGATAGTTTTTCAACCGCAGCGGAATTTGATGTTTCCTCCAAAGGCAAAACATTTTTCTTGATAGCTATAAACTTCACATCACTTGTAATGGAAGTTTCGGCAAAGGCTTTTCCTGTAAAAATGCTCCTTTTAACTTTAAATCCGTTTGATGTTTCAGGTAATTCTACAACATTTCCTACCAATCCGGCTTTCAAAGCACCTGCGGCTCTAGCCATAACGGCATCAGCCAATGATGATTTTGCGGAAACTACGATTGTAGCAGCCAATGACTTTGCAGTTTCAGACAGAACTTTGCTGTAAGCCATGATGTTTTCTGCAGTCAAATTCTGAGCATTGGCATGTAAAACCTTGGTTGCACCAAAGTTTCCCGCTTTTGCCAATTCCTCGTCTGCGGCACTTCCAATAACTAAAACAGTCATGGAGCCACCCACTTGGGTAGCCACTTTAGAACCATAAAAAATGGCCTCAAGTGATGATTTTTTAAACTGGCCATCTGCCAATTCGGTATATACTAAAACGCTCATAATCTTTTCTTTTTTAAGGTTTTACAAAACTTTAGCTTCTGTTTGCAATAATTTTATTAAGGAACCCGCATCTTCTGCTGAAATCATTTTGCATGCACCTTTCGGGGCTGGCAGTTCATATTTTTCAATACTTGTCAAAGCTTCAGAACTTGGTGCAATCACAGCCAAAGGCTTAGTTCTTGCAGACATAATTCCTCTCATATTAGGTATTTTCCATTCGGCAATAGGCTCTTGGCAACCCAATACCAACGGTAAACTGGCTTCCAGTTTCTCCTTTCCTCCTTCTATTTCTCGGGCTAAAGTGGCCGTGTTTCCCTCCAATTTAAGCTCCATCACCGGCGAAAACGAAGGTATTCCCAACAACTCCCCTACTATACCATGCACTACCCCAGAATTGTAATCTGTGGTTTCGCGACCCATCAAAATCAAATCAAAACCTTTGTCTTTTACATAATTGGCAATTTCGGAGGCCACAAAAAATGAATCAGTAGGTTCTGCGTCAATTCTTACGGCATCGTCAGCACCTATGGCCAAGGCTTTTCTAATCTGCGGCTCAGCATCGGCCAATCCAACATTTAAAACAGTGAGCGTTCCACCAAGAGACTCTCTGAGTTCTACACCTCGAGCAAGGGCGTAATCATCGTAAGGTCCAATGATGTACTGAATACCTGCTTTACTGAATTTGGTGTCGTTTTCTTCAAAAGAAATCTTTGAGGTAGTGTCTGGCACACTCGAAATACAAACGAGTATTTTCATAAAGATTGAATTTATATTGTTAATTTTGAAAACCTGAACAATGTACGCATTTATACTTATGGAAAACAAATAATAGTATGCATGCATAACAATTACAAATGTAAAAGCTAGAAAAATAGTATGCAAGCCGAACGAATTAATTTTTTATTAGAACAAATAGAATTAGACCCTCAAGACCCATTTAATATATATGCATTGGCGATAGAATATAAAGATAATCAGCAAGATAAGGCCATTGGATATTTCGAAAAGTTGCTACAAAAATTCCCCGAATATCTCCCAACTTACTATCATGCTGCTGCGTTATATTTTGAAAAAAACCAGAACAGTGAAGCCGAAAACACCTATCTTTTGGGTATAAAATTGGCAGAAAAACTAAATAAAGAAAAGGCCTTGAGAGAGTTAAAAAGTGCCTACCAGATGTTTTTAGACGAAATAGATGAATAAATACCAGATACTTAAGATAAATTCGTTGGCAGAGAATGCTCCAAAAGTGCTAATTATTTACACTGGTGGAACGCTTGGGATGGTTTATGATAATTCTACCGGAAGTTTGGTGCCGTTTAAATTTGAGCAGATTGTTGAAAATATACCCGAGCTAAACCGCCTAAACCTCGAACTCTGTTTTTTGGCATTGCCAAATCCGATTGATTCCTCCAATGTTTCACCAAAAATTTGGGTAGAATTGGTGGACATAATTGAAAATAATTACGCAGATTTTCAAGGCTTCGTGATTCTTCATGGCACAGATACCATGGCCTATTCGGCCTCTGCTTTGAGTTTTATGATTCAAAACCTCACAAAAACGGTGGTTTTTACCGGAGCCCAACTGCCCATTGGTATTCCGAGAACAGATGCCAGAGAAAATCTTATTACGTCTATTCAAATTGCAGGTTCTACCATAAATCAAAAATCTATAGTACCTGAAATATGTATTTATTTCAACGGCAGACTTCTGCGGGGAAACCGAGCTAAGAAACGAGAAAGCAGTCAGTTTGATGCTTTTGACTCTGAGAATTTCCCTTATCTGGCTGAAATAGGCGTGAACATAGACTATAACTTTTTAAATATTAAAATTCCTGATCAGCAGAAAGAACCCAAATTCTATAAAAAAATAGACGACAATGTGGGCATATTAAAACTTTTCCCTGGTATCAATCAGGCTTTTGTAGAAAACTTTTTTAACCAAAAAACGCTAAAAGGTGTGGTTTTAGAAACTTATGGCTCCGGAAATGCCTTGTCAGAATCTTGGTTTTTAGAAATATTAGAAAAAGCCCTGAAAAGAGAAATCATTATCCTGAATGTGTCGCAATGCACGGGCGGGAGAGTAATAATGGGCAAATATCAAACAAGTCAAAAAATGAAAGAACTGGGCATAATTTCTGGCTCAGACATGACCTTGGAGGCCGCTATAACAAAACTGATGTGGGCTTTAGGAAATGCAAATGGGATTTTGGAGATTAAAAATTTACTGAATAATGATATTTCGGGGGAAAGAAGTATATAAAAATTCAATATTTATACTTTACTTTGCAGTCCCAAAACAGAGAGGTGTCCGAGTGGCTTAAGGAGCACGCTTGGAAAGCGTGTGTGTCGCAAGGCACCGAGAGTTCGAATCTCTTCCTCTCTGCAAAACTTCCAACAAAAGGCGTAATGTGTTAGAAAATAACACATTACGTTTTTTTTCAAATAGCAACTTCTCTCTTTCAATATCGAAAACTGCCTGACAGCCTTATCAACTTTATTTCTTAAACTATATTTCGATAGCTCAAAATCAAACTTTTTAAATTTCCCAAAACTTAAGGCGATTGCTGCTTATCCTGCCCTAAGAAATTCCATGAATTTAAAGTTTCTCCACTACCCAAAGTGTGAATAACACAAGCTATTCCACAAATTCTGTAACGTTTGCCAAGTCAAGACCTCTACCTTTGACCTTATTCTCAAATCATTAATAATGTGCAAATTACTGTTTTTCCTCGCCCTAAATCAATCGATTTTTAGCAAGTAAAAATATCTTTAAGTTTGGAATAAAAGCAATCATTTTTTTAATTAAAACTTCGTATTATGAAAACGCATTTAAAACTTTTATTTGTCTTC